>CAMTPD010000098.1 GCA_947074265.1 uncultured Porphyromonadaceae bacterium | reverse complement strand
AAAATTAGAATTTCAAAAGCTACCGATTACTCCTTTGGTTGGTGCACATTGGAAAACATTCAATGACATTCTTAAGGGACGTACTATCGATAACAATTATAAAGGAAAATATCAGCTTACGCGTTTTGTATGCCGCATATTAAGCACTCTAGCTCCACTCGAAGAGCGTAAATATAAGAAGCTTCTTGCGGATAAACCGCTTGAAATGGAACCCGTATTTATTCTTGGGCACTGGAGAAGCGGTACTACATTTGTACACAATGTCCTTTCATGCGACAAGCACTTCGGATACAACACAACATATCAAACCGTATTTCCTAATTTGGTATTATGGGGACAGCCATTTTTTAAAAAGCAAATGGCTTGGTTAATGCCGGATAAACGTCCGACAGATAACATGGAACTTAAGGTAGACCTACCTCAAGAAGAAGAGTTTGCACTTGCCAACATGATTCCTTACACCTTCTATAATTTTTGGTTCTTGCCAAAGCACACACGTGAATATAGCAAGAAGTATTTATTATTTGAAGATGCTTCTAAAGAAGAGGTTAACGTGTTCAAAGAGCCATTTATGCAGCTTATTAAGATCTCTCTTTGGAATATAAAAGGAACTCAGTTTCTTTCAAAAAATCATCCACATACAGGACGTATACCAGAGTTGCTAGAGATGTTTCCTAATGCAAAGTTCATTTACTTGGCTCGTAACCCATATACGGTATTCGAATCTACTCGCAGCTTCTTTACCAATACAATTCAGCCGCTAAAGCTGCAAGATATTTCAAACGATGAAATCGAACAAAATATCATCGATGTATATCGTGACCTTTATTATAAATATGATAAAGACAAAGCTTTGATTCCCGAAGGTAATTTGATTGAAGTTAAATTCGAAGATTTTGAAGCTGATGCAATGGGAATGACTCAAAAGATCTACGAAACGCTTTCCATTCCTGGATTTGAAGAAGCAAAACCTGAGATTGAAAAGTATCTTGCCAAAAAGAAAGGATACAAAAAGAATAAATATAAGTACGACGATCGTACGGTAGAGATTGTAAATGCCAACTGGGATTTCGCCCTAAAAAGATGGGATTACTCTCTATAAATAAGATAACGGAAAGCCGGATGCGACTTACCTCATCCGGCTTTTACTTTCACTACTAATGATATCTAAACGCAAAATGAATAAGATGAAAGAGCAGATCAAACAATTTGTTTCGATAGGATCATTGTGTATGATGCTACTAACATCAGGACAAATAATTGCACAATCTGCACCTGTCACAAAATACAACAGCGTAGAACCTATTGTGATGGGCAACTTCAATCAATGGGTGGTTCGCGAGATTGAAGAATCTGCAATATTAGGAGGAAATAAACGACTTCTTTTTGAGGTTGCTCCAACAGACACAATTATTGGCAACATCGCTTATAAGGCTAATCCAAAATCACCTTGGGCAACATCAAATGTTATGGCTAATGTAGGCGTAACCAAAACAAGTGTTACGGTTTATCCAGAGAAAAGAGATAACGGTCAATGTGCACGCCTTGAAACCCGTATGGAAACATGCAAAGTTCTTGGGATTGTCAACATTACTGTTCTTGCTTCAGGCACACTCTTTCTAGGAGAGGTACAAGAGCCTATCAAAAGCACTAAGAACCCACAAAGCAAGCTTGCCATGGGAGTTCCATTTACAAAACGCCCTAAAGCCCTTCTTCTTGACTATAAAATGAAAGTTACAGGAGAGAAAGATCGTATCAAAGCAACTGGTTTTGGGAAAATGACTGATGTTCCTGGTGAAGATTATGCAGAAATCACAATCTTACTACAAAAAAGATGGGAAGATGCAGACGGTAATATCTTTGCCAAACGTGTAGGTACCGGAAGTGAACGCATTCATAAAACAACCCCAAACTGGATTAATGAACACCCTGTAGAAGTGCTTTATGGAGACATCCGTTCCAATGCAAAGTTTAAAACTCAAATGCAACTTTACACTGGTGACGATGTAAAATATGCAAAGAATAAAGCAGGAAAAGTGGTTCCAATTCAAGAAATAGGTTGGGCTGAAGCAAATGAACAACCCACACATTTAATGGTTCAGATCTCTTCAAGCCACGGCGGTGCATATATCGGCTCACCTGGAAATACAATCTGGGTAGACAACGTAAAACTTGCATACTAGTCCTATATTCAAAAGCAGCTATGGAGAATCCTGACACTTCTTTTTCATCTAAATATTTTGAATATGTCCAGATAAAAACCTTACTTACTTTATGAAAAAACCATGCATGGTTCTTAAAAAAAGTAAGTAAGGTTCTTGAAAAAAGTATACATTGTTTCTAAAGCTAATACATAAAAAAAGCTCATAAAATCAATTGCTTGATTTTATGAGCTTTTTTATATGACAACATATATTCTATATTTTGTCATTTATTATTAATCTGTTCGTTGATATATTCCAAAATCTCAGATTCTTGTTCGGGATGAAACCATTTAATTTCTTGATCACGCTTAAACCATGTCATTTGCTTTCGCGAATAAATTCGAGAGTTTTGCTTCACTTTTTCAATAGCAAAATCGAGAGACCATTCGCCATCAAGATACTTAAACATCTCTTTATACCCTACAGTATTAAGCGAGTTGAGATGCTTTTGGGAGTAAAACAGACGAGCTTCTTCTAATAAGCCATCCTTCATCATTTCATCCACACGCAAATTGATACGCTCATAAAGCTCTTCTCGGTCACGAATCAGTCCGATCTTAATGATCTGAAAAGGTCGTTCTTTCTTCTTATTCTTTCGAAGCTCCGAGTAAGGCTTTCCACTTTGGATACACACTTCAATGGCATGAAGCACTCGCTTGTGATTTTTGAGGTCTACTTGATCGTAAAAAACAGGATCAAGCTCCTTTAGTTTCTCTTGGATTGCATCCAGGCCTTCTGTTTCATAAAAATGAACCATTTCTTTTCGTAGCTCCGGATCAATGGAAGGAATGTCATCGATACCATTGCATAGTGAGTCAATATACATCATCGAACCACCTGAAACAAATACAACATCTTTCGAGGTATGCTGTTCATAGATAATCTTTAGGGCCTCTTCTTCAAATCTACTGGCACTAAAGTAATCTATAGGATCAAGTTCTCCAACTAGATAGTGTTTCACTCGTTCTATTTGCTGGATAGTTGGTGCTGCTGTTCCCACAACAAGACCTTTATAGATCTGACGCGAATCTGATGAAATAATCGGCGAGCCGAAGTGTTCTGCCAGTCTTAAACTAAGCTCTGTCTTTCCCACTCCGGTAGGCCCGAGTAAAACTACAACCGACTTCATCAATAGCGATCGTCGTATGGGTTTTCACTCAACATATCATCTGACAAACTTTCGTATCCATCGTGATCTAACTCATCCATATCAAACTCTTCGTCTCCATAGAAGTTTTCACCAATATCTGCAGAAGTTGTTTTTGTTTCAAACTCTTCGAATGACATCACTTGTACCGGAGCATCTCCTTCTTTCAATGAGCACTTAGGTCTTTCAAGGCTTTTGCCTGGAAGAATCTCAAGTAGCTCCATAAAGAATGCTCTTTCTGCCATCATATCGAAAACAAACAATAGCTTTTGCTTTTCATCTTCAAGAAGTTCTTCGAGCTTGGTTACGTCCATCACGAATGTATCATCTTCGTAATTGGTATCCATTTCCATTAGCGTAACTTCCGTTTGTTTGCTCCAGTCGTCTTCGCAAATAAAGAATGTAGTCATTTGGTCATTTGTGAAACCAACTGACGCTAAAATTGCATTTTGAAGATCTTGAAAAGTCGCTTCCGAATCAATCAGAATCTCTCTTTTAAAGTCATCAACCTCATCTGATAGGATTAAAAATCTAAATACCATAGTTATTCTGTTTTCTGAGTTCAAAAGTAGTAATTTTATTCGTATTATCTAATATCGTTTTTCATCAAGAGTATATCATTAGAGAGACTCTTTGTGCTATTCTAACTTCATTAACAAACAAGAAATATAAAATGATTATTACTGTCTATTTTTATTTTATATTTTCTTTCTCATATAAGCCTTCACTTATATTTTGCATTAATAAAATACAGATGTATACGAACTATTTTTACTCATCGTGAATATATAAAAAAATAATCTCCCCTATTGCAAATAACAAACATTACTTGCAATAGGGGAGAACTTATTTTACAGTTACCGCAACAAGCGATAAATACATTTTCAAAACTGTGATTAGCCCATATAACCTCTCACAATACCACGCTTAGATGATTTAATAAAGTTTAGAATCACATCACGTTCAGTACATGCAGGATATTCTTTTTCGATACGCTCCAATGCATCAGTCGTATTAAGACCTGAATTATAAAGTGTACGATAAATGTCCTGAATAAGGAAGATTTGTTCGTTTGAAAAACCTCTTCTTCTCAAGCCTACAATATTGATACCGGCATATGAAATAGGTTCTCTACCTACAAGTGTATAAGGAGGAATATCCTTTCCTACACGAGAACCACCTTGAATCATCGTATGCAATGAAATTCGCGAGAACTGATGAACCAATGTACCTCCACTAACAATAGCGTGATCATCAATTTCAACCTCCCCGGCGATTTGTGATGCATTACCAATGATTACATTGTCTTTTATCTCACAATCGTGCGCAATATGACAGTAAGCCATAAGCAAACAATTCTTTCCAACTACTGTTTTCCCTTTTGCAAAAGTACCTCTGTTTACAGTCACACACTCACGAACGGTTGTGTTATCACCAATTTCGGCAGTAGTAGCTTCTCCTTGAAACTTCAAGTCTTGAGGGACACCCGCAATAACGGCTCCCGGAAAAATACGACAATTGTTTCCAATGCGAGCTCCATCCAAAATAACAGCATGTGAGTAGATGTGGCAATTGTCACCAATTACAACATTTTTATCAATCACTGCAAATGCATCGATTGTAACATTCTTACCAATTATTGCTTCGGGATGAATAGCAGCTAAAGGTTGATTCATCTTGTGTAATACTTATTTGTTTTTAACTATTTGAGCCATAAACTCCGCTTCGCAAACCACTTTTTCACCTACGAATGCATATCCCTTCATATAGGCGCATCCACGACGAATTTCGGTAAGCAGGTTTAGGCGAAATACTACAGTATCGCCCGGCACCACTTTCTGACGGAACTTAACGGCATCGATTTTCATAAAATATGTCGAATAACGTTGTGGTTCATCTACAGAGTTTAGGACAAGTAAACCTCCGGTTTGTGCCATCGCTTCAACAAGCAATACACCCGGCATAACAGGCTCTTCCGGGAAGTGCCCCATAAAGAACGGTTCGTTTGTTGTTACATTCTTCACACCTACGATAAAGTCGCTACCTAAATCGATGATCTTATCAACCATCAAGAATGGATAACGGTGAGGAAGTAATCCCTTGATCTTATTGATATCCATTACCGGAGTGTTGCAAATGTTGTATAGAGGAGCCTGTACTTCATTTTGCTTGATATCTTTGCGAATCATACGAGCCAATTGATTGTTAATCTTATGTCCCGGACGAGTAGCAATGATTCTACCCTTGATCGGTTTACCGATAAGAGCAATATCTCCAATAATATCTAATAGTTTGTGACGAGCAGGCTCATTCACAAAGACTAAAGGTTTGTTATTGATATAGCCAAGTTCATTAACCACTTTATGCTCAATACCCATCGTATCGGCTAGGTTATCAAGATCTTCTTGGCTAATTTTTTGATCGTAAATTACAATTGCATTATCAAGGTCACCACCTTTGATCAAATTATTTTGAATCAAAGCTTCAACTTCTCTTACAAATACAAATGTACGTGAAGCAGCGATCTCATCGTTGAATTCACTCAAATCATTTAATGTTGCAAATTGATTAGACAACACAGCAGAGTCGAATGAAATCAAAGCATTTACAGAGAACTTATCATCCGGAAGAATGATAAGAGAAGAGCCTGTCTCTTCATCTCTTACTTCAATCTTATTTTTAACGATATAATAATCTTTCGAAACACTTTGATCTACAATACCTGCTTTTTCAATTTCTTCTACGTAATGCTTTGCACTACCACCTAAAATTGGAAACTCAGGAGCATTAACTTCGATAAGACAGTTATCTATTTCATAAGCATAAAGAGCTGCCATCGCATGCTCGATGGTGCTAATTTGCACACCTTTTTTCGAAACTACAGTACCACGTTGCGTAGCTACTACATTTTCGGCTAAAGCATCAATTACAGGCTGATCTT
>CAMTPD010000097.1 GCA_947074265.1 uncultured Porphyromonadaceae bacterium | reverse complement strand
TTGCAAATCGAACAACGTACGGACGCATCTAGAACATGATATAGACACGGTCTTACTTACCCGCAAACGTGTAGCGTGCAAAATTCCAAACATCGCCTAGTCTACCGCTTTTTGTTCACATGCTTGATTTGAGATCATAATACCATCTGCAAAACCATCAAGCAAAAGAGCGCCCATATCTGCTGCAGCCTTTACTTGAAGATCTTCAAGTTGCTCGTCACGATAAGTACGGCAAATAATAACCGGAACTTTGCACTGCGCACGCATCAATTTATGCATAAACGCTCTGATCTCACCTACCGCATTTGCATGTGAACTACCTAGTAATACAACAACATTCGCTTCCGATTTAAGTTGCTCGATACGTGCGTCTGTAAGATCACACAATTGCATACGCACAAACTTAATTGCAGAATCGTATTGCGATAAGATCTCCATATCGGATGGTATAAATACCGGATAGGCATTTGTTTTACCAGGCTTCCAAGCATGCGCATCTACAAGTAGTTGAAATGTATCCGGCAAATTGTCGGGATCTTCAGAACCTATGTAAATATAGTCGGGCATCAAATCGTATGTAAACTCAAAATTACCATGCGATCGGTCCGAAATAACAACAGGCAAATGATGCCCTCCGATATTCAGAACCTCACAACTAGCGCGGCGAATATAATCTGATGCTACAAACTCATCGGCTACAATACACTCGATTGGCTCATGACCTTTGCGTTGTTCAATGTAGTCTACCAATTTCTTAGCTACCGGAACTTCTGCCTCCGGATCTTCACTCAACGACACTCGAATGGTATCACCTATTCCTTCTGAAAGAAGTGTTCCAATTCCTACTGCCGATTTGATGCGTCCGTCTTCTCCGTCTCCGGCCTCTGTAACTCCTAAGTGTAATGGGAAATGCATTCCTTCCTGATCCATACGCTGCACAAGCAAACGAACCGTCTTCACCATAACAACCGTATTCGAAGCTTTAATGGAAATAGCAACATTGAAGAAGTTTTGTTCTACACATACACGCAAAAACTCAAGACACGACTCCACCATTCCTTCGGGAGTATCTCCGTATCTACTCATAATACGGTCTGATAGTGAACCGTGGTTTACCCCAATACGCAAAGCTGTGTGATGAGCTTTACAAATATCAATCAGTGGAATAAAACGCTCGCGAATCTTATTTATTTCGGCAGCATATTCTTCTTCTGTATATTCAAGTTGCGCAAATGTTTTTACTTTATCTACAAAGTTTCCTGGGTTTACACGCACTTTTTCTACATACTGAGCTGCAACTTCCGCGGCTTTGGGATTGAAATGAATATCTGCAACAAGTGGTGTATTGTATCCACGTGTGCGTATACCTTCTTTAATCAATGCAAGATTTTCTGCTTCTCTTACGCCTTGTGCCGTAAAGCGCACATACGCTGCGCCGGCTTTAATAATACGAATACATTGTTCGATCGCGGCCTCGGTATCCATTGTTGATACGTTTGCCATCGACTGAATGCGAATGGGGTTATCACCTCCCAAAGGAGTATCTCCTATTTCAACTTCAGAAGATTTTCTGCGACTATAATTGAAGTAACTCATTGTTATCTATTTATTCTTACGAATCCTATTAAATTTAATGTGCCAATAAATCGAAAGAATCCCCTTCGACTATTGGCACATCAAGTTAAGCAAATTCAAGAAGGTGCAAGATTAATTTGTCTTAAATTTATAAGACAACTTTGCTAAGTCTTCGTTTGCTTGTACGATTTTACTTTTAAGATCTTCTTTGTAAGCAGCAAGCTTTGTTTGCATTGCTTCATCACCTGTAGACATCATTTGTACAGCAAGAATTGCTGCATTAAGCGCACCATTGATTCCAACAGTAGCCACAGGTATCCCCGGAGGCATTTGTACGATTGCAAGAAGTGCATCCATACCATCAAGACTTGAATTGATAGGCACACCAATCACTGGCAATGTAGTCATTGACGCAATTACACCTGGCAGGTGAGCAGCCATTCCGGCAGCAGCAATGATCACTTTAATACCACGACTTTGCGCTTCTTTTGCAAATGTCTCAACTTCTGCTGGTGTACGGTGAGCAGAAAGAGCGTTCATTTCGAACGGAATTTCCATCTCATCAAAAAACTTAGCAGCTTTTTCCATTACAGGTAGGTCTGATGTACTACCCATGATAATGCTTACAATAGGATTCATTGTCTTTTTTTATTTTCCAATCAACTGTTTATATTCGTCGGCCGTCATTAGTGATTCCAACTCCTCAGGATCGGCAATGCTTATTTTTATAATCCAGCCTTTACCATAAGGATCTTCATTTACTAATTCGGGCTTATCTTCTAATGCTTCATTGATTTCAAGAACATCGCTGGTAACCGGCATCAAAAGATCTGATACTGTCTTTACCGCTTCGATAGAACCGAACACTTCATCCCGACCGATACGTTCGCCAACTGTAGTAACATCAACATAAACAATCTCGCCCAATTCACTTTGAGCAAAATCAGTGATACCTACATACGCCATATCGCCATCGAGACGAATCCATTCATGATCTTTAGTGTACTTTAAGTCAGCAGGGAAATTCATAATTTTCTATTTTATGGTTAAACAAACAAATACCAAGTTGCACCAATAAAGGTGAGTAAAAAGCCGAGACTAAATCCTGCATACGTTTGCAAAGGAGTATGACGCCCCAATGATATGCGGGAAGAAGCTACAGCAGCCGAAAGCAACAATACGATTATAAACAAAGGATAAGGATTGAGTCCCCAAAGAAACGACAGACCAAAAATACCGCCTGTAACACCGCCAATACCCATCAAATGGGCACTGATCTTCCAAAATGAGTTGACTATTAAAGCCAAACCTAAGGTTACAACAGATGCAATCAACATAGACAACATCCAGCCCGGCATTCCCCATCGTACAAGGAAGTAAATACAAGCAGTATTACAGAGCATCGTAATCATATACGGATAACGTCGCTCCTCTTTTCTTTCCAGTTCATAATCACCGGCCATTCCGTATTTAATCATCAAACCTATCACAACAGCCGGAAGTACCGCCGTCACGGTAAAGACAAGAAGCAATATCATCATCTTTATTTTAAGCGGCAAAACTGCCAGGTAAGTTGTTGACAGCGCCAACCCGATTCCGTAGGTGATCATCAATAACGGATGCAATATAATAGATATTGCAGTTGCCAGTATTTTCATTTTCTGCAAATTTAGATTTCTTTTCTTAGTCGGGCAACAGACACGCCTAGTTGCTCACGATATTTTGATACCGTACGACGGGCTATTGGATATCCTTTTTGTTTCAGGATAGCAGCCAGCTCCTCGTCGGTAAGTGGATGTTGCTTATCTTCCGCATCAATTTGTTCGCGCAATATAGCTTTTATTTCACGAGTAGATACTTCTTCACCCTCCTCATTTTGCATCGATTCGGAAAAGAAATACTTTAGCGGATACACCCCAAAGTTTGTTTGCACGTACTTACTATTGCTCACACGAGAGATCGTCGAGATATCGTAACCAGTACGCTCGGCAACATCTTTAAGAATCATCGGCTTTAGTGCAGCCTCGTTTCCGGTAAGGAAAAACTCTTGCTGCATCTGAATGATCGCTTCCATGGTGCGTTGCAACGTTTCCTGTCTTTGCTTTATCGCATCGATAAACCATTTGGCAGAATCGAGCTTTTGCTTCACAAAAGAAACAGCATCTTTCATCTCGCTGTGTTGATTCTCTTTGGTAGATGTATAATCTTCTAACATTTCACGATACTCGCGGTTTACCTTCAAGTCGGGAATATTTTGATTATTCATCGAAAGATACAGTTCGCCATTGCTTGATTCTACAATAAAATCAGGAATTACAATATTTAATGTACTTTCCATGGCGTCTCCCCATATACTACCAGGCTTTGGGTTGAGCGTCGTTATTTCTTTCAAGATCTTTTTAAGCTCCTCTTCCGAAATATCGAGACCCTTGATAATGCGATCGTAGTGTTTCTTCGAGAACTCATCAAAATACGAGTCGAGAAGTCGAATCGCCATTTGCGTTGTTTTCGTTTGTTCTCTTTTCTTTAATTGCAACAACAAACATTCGCGCAAGTCTCTGGCACCTACACCTGCAGGCTCTAAGTCTTGAATGAGTGTAAGCAAGTGCTCTAACTTTTCGATCGGAGCATCAATACCTACTTGAAAAAGCAAGTCGTCTGATATCGACTCCAGATCGCGACGCAAATACCCGTCGTCGTCGAGATTACCTACAATATATTGTGCTATTTGATTATCTTCTTCAGAAAGCTCGAGAAGTCCCAACTGCTCAATAAGAGACTCGATAAGAGACTCTTCTATCGAGAAGGGAACATCTTCTTTCTTCTCAATTTTACCTTCTTTTTCTTTTAACTTATAATCGGGAATATCATCTTCGGTCAAATAATCGCCCAAAGAATAGTCAGTATTGTCATCTGCATTGAAATCATCATCGCCCACACCGGTGGTATCGTCGGAGTCTATTTCTTCTCTGCCTTCTTCCAGTGCCGGATTATCCTCAAGTTCGTGCTTGATCCGTTCTTCCAACTCCATGGTAGGAAGTTCCAGCAAACGTATTACCTGAATCTGTTGCGGAGATAATTTTTGCAGTAACTTCTGTTGTAAATGCTGCTTCAACATAACTATTAGAACCTTTCAAACATATTAGAAACCGTTTTATGTAGTATGCAATTATTTATATAAGCATTTTTACATGAAAACGGTTTCTTCCAGATGCAAATATAGTTTATTCGTTAATATTCGAAACTACTACCTCCCAAAAACTCGCGTAATAGCGAAGTACTCGGAAGTTCTGAATCCATGATGTAATTGAAATATCTTAAAAAGCGCAATAAGCGAAAAGCTTCGGCATATTCTTTATCCGATTCGAGAATCTCCATCAAAATAGGCTCGGCATACTTACGCAATGCGGCAAGTTCGTAAATCATTGCTGAATTAAACATCGCGTCGGCATTCTCCTGATATGGGAAAATCCACTTCTCCTCTCCCTGTCTCACACTACGCCAACGAGCAATGGTATCTTTGGCAGAATACGAGCGGAATCGGTAATCGCGCACAATACGACGAATCAATCGATTGTCTGTTGTAGGAATCCAGTTGTGACTATCGAGCGAGATCGTAGTAAGTGCCGAAACATAGATCTTAAATTTATAGCTGTTGTCGATCATTGCCGTAAGCTCCGGATTCAATGCATGAATACCTTCAATTACCAAAATAGAATTAGCCTTTAGCTTGATCTTCTTTCCTTTATACATACGCTGACCCGTTTCGAAGTTGAAGGTTGGTAATTCTACCTCTTCTCCGGCAATGATACGATTCAAGTCATTATTGAAATAAGGAATATCGAGCGCATAAAGCGATTCGAAGTCGTAATCTCCATCTTCGTCGCGCGGTGTATCTTCTCTGTTCAAGAAATAATCGTCGAGAGAGATGCTTACCGGATGAAGCAAATTGGTTAGCAATTGTATCTCTAGTCGCTTACAAAGGGTGGTTTTACCGGAAGAAGACGGACCCGAGATCAATACCATACGCGCACCATCTTTATATCGGTTGGCAATTTCGGATGCAATGCGTGCAATTTGCTTTTCTTGCATTGCCTCGGCCACCTTTACAACTTCCGATGTATATCCTTTTTGGATAGCAAGATTCAAGTCTCCGACATAATTCATGTCTAGTGTACGCTGCAACAACAAATGCTCTTTGAACACATCGAACATTTTATCCTGATTTACTTCTCTTTTGAGTTCGGTCGGATTGTTTTTGCAAGGAGTGAGCATCAATAAGCCATCTGCATACGGAACCAAGTCGAATAGATTGATAAATCCGGTAGAAGCAGCCAACGATCCGTAATAATAGTCGACGTATCCGTCGAGTTCCTGATAAGAAGTATATACGGGACCTGCTGTTTTTAATAAATTTGCCTTATCGTAAAGTCCTCTTTCTTCAAATAGCTTTACGGCCTCTGTGGTTTGGCACATACGCAGTTTGAATGGGAGATCCATTGTGGCAAGTTCTTTCATTCTGTTTTTTATCTTCAGAATGGTTTCTTCATCGAGTGATTTTCCGTTTACTACTTTACAATAATAACCATTGGCTACCGGGTGTTCGAGATAAAGTTTGGCGCAAGGTAATACATCGTACACAGCCTTCGAAAGCAGCATACATGCCGATCGAACGTAGGTACGCATCCCTGAGGAATCAGTAATATCAACAAATTCAACATCTTTTGGGAAATAACAACGATACGAAAG
>CAMTPD010000096.1 GCA_947074265.1 uncultured Porphyromonadaceae bacterium | reverse complement strand
CACTCCTTTTGCCCAAGTGTCTAGCATAAAGTATTGCTCGGGAGGTGAAACCGCTGTTATTGCTGTAGACCATACTCCTAGGAATATCTGAACAGAAACCAACAACGATATGAAAATATCATGAACAGAACTATTATCGTGTATTCGTTCGTTGGTAAAGCGACGAATAGTCAGTGTCACAATACCGATAAGTGCACATATCCCAAAGAAAGATCCCATGGATATTGCAAGCATTCGTTTTGTATCGGGCGTCATAACCAACTCGTACAGCCAACGCGGAGTAAACAATCCGAATATATGTCCGAACAGCACTAATACGATTCCATAGTGAAATAGCATAATAGACCAATTGAACATCTTATCGTTTGATAACAGCTGCGTCGACGTTGCCTGAATGGTTTTCGATGCTTTCACAAAGCGGGTAATCACACCAAATATGAGCAATCCGATTGCGATATGTGGCAGATAGTTGAATAATGAGTTGTCCCAGAAACTAGTCATAATCCATTTCTTTTTATTCGTTTATAAACGCTCGTTGCTCATTGAGCAGACAACCGTCGCATGCTTTTTTAATTTCATCCGAATGTGTTACTGCTTTAAAAGGTGTAGCAACACCCCGAGAGGCAAAGGCTAAAATGATTTCCAATAGTTCGGCATACTTACTATTGCCCTCTTTTAAGCTCTTTGCTATCTTTTCCACAACTTCTTTTACTTCTGCTAAGTGATTACAAGCATTCGTTTCAGATTGTGTTTCTCCTAAAAACTCAAGAAAAACAGGCAAATAGTCTGGCAACTCTGAATCTGATAAGTGAAGACCTTCGTCTTCATACATCATCTTTAGATTTACCATTGCCATCCCTCTTTGACGAGAGTCTCCATATACGTGATCAAATAGATACAGAGACGTAGAAGGACTATAGTCGAATACTTGCGTATACTCTTGCTGCCATGTTGATAGGTTCGTTTGCTGGTAATGATTGATAAAATCGATTAATCGCTTACGTGATTTACTATCCAAGTTATATTGATGATCTATCGCTTCCTTGAAGGATGGCATTAACGCTTGGATGTCACTTGTTGGATAATCGAGCATGAGAGATACCAACTTCAATACTTTTGCCATTTTATAATCCTCCCATTAAGTTTTTAGATCGT
Source organism: uncultured Porphyromonadaceae bacterium (assembly GCA_947074265.1). Taxonomy (GTDB): domain Bacteria; phylum Bacteroidota; class Bacteroidia; order Bacteroidales; family CAMTPD01; genus UBA12018. Next base: position 5,171 of record CAMTPD010000096.1, on the reverse strand, counting down.
TCTTTTCCGTGTGGATGATCAAATCCGCTTTCTGATCTTACCGCAAATGTATCGTGCAAATGATCGGTTCGCATGGTTGGTATCACAAATCGTTCTTCGTATGGAGCCAACGCCAGATACCTATACATCTCATCGAATTGTAGAGAAGATAATCCGACCTTTTCATACATCGAGTCATCGGTATCATTATCGACCAACCTGCTTCGCATTCGATTACGCATTGCCACAAGCTTTAGCATAGCTTCCTTGATCGGCTTTTCATTTCCGGCGCAAAGCATATTTGCTATATATTTGATCGGAATACGCATCTCTTCTACACTAGTTAATGCTTGCGAAGCCTCTTGCTGTTCCATCTCATATACGACTGGCGATAATGGTGGAATATACCAAACCATCGGCAACGTTCTAAATTCGGGATGTAGTGGAAAAGCGATTTTCCATTCTTTCATCATTTTATATACCGGAGACTGCTTAGCTGCTTCTATAAAGCTATGAGGTATTCCTTGAGCCATTGCTTCACGACAGATCTCTTCATCGTGTGGATCTAGAAATATATTCATCTGTGCTTCGTATAACTTTTCCGGATCTTCGGTTGAAGCATATTCTTTGATGCGCTCTTCGTCGTAGAGCATAACTCCAATATATCGGATGCGTCCAACACATGACTCTGAACAAATTGTTGGCTTGCCATTTTCAATACGAGGAAAACAGAAGGTACATTTTTCGGAACGTTTACGTACCCAATTGAAATAACTTTTCTTATACGGACATGCGCTTACACATTCTCGCCATCCACGACACTTTTCTTCGTCGATAAGAACGATTCCATCTTCATCTCTTTTGTATATCGCACCTGAAGGACAAGCGGCTACACATGCCGGATTGAGACAATGTTCGCACAACCGTGGTAGATAATACATAAACGAACGTTCGAATGCTTCGAAGTCTTTCGTATCTATTCCTTCAAGGTTTTTGTCTGAAGAGCGTGTACTAAATGTTCCTCCTAGATTATCCTCCCAGTTAGGGCCTTTCTCTATTTTCTCCATTCGCTTTCCGGTCAGAATAGAAAAAGGACGGGCTGTAGGCGGAGTCTTGAACTTCGCAGTACTTTGTAGTATCGAATAATTGAACGTAAACGGTTCGTAATAATCGTCGATCGAAGGCATATACGGATTGGCAAAAATAGAAGACAATACTTTTATTCTTGATCCTTGACGAAGTCTTATTCCATGCTTGGTACGCTCCCAGCCTCCTTTATAGTGCTGCTGGTTTTCCCAATTAGACGGATAGCCTTGACCGGGCTTCGTTTCTACATTATTAAACCATGTATATTCAACTCCCTGACGAGAGGTCCAGACATTTTTACATGTAACCGAACAGGTATGACAGCCTATGCATTTGTCGAGACTCAATACCATGCATATTTGTGATTTTATTTTCATCTGTATCGTATTTACACTTTATTTTACTTCTTCATCTCCCCATTCTACTTTTGCAATTCTTCTAATAATTGCAATTTCGTCACGATTGGCCCCAATGGTTCCATAATAGTTGAAACTATAAGATAGTTGTGCGTATCCTCCAATCATATGGGTTGGTTTAGGACAAATACGTGCCAATGAATTATGAAGTCCACCACGATGTCCCGTGTGTTTGCTCAACGGCATGTTTATAAATCGTTCTTGATTGTGATAAAGAATCAACGCTCCTTCCGGAATACGTTGCGAAACGACAGCCCTACACATTGTAGCTCCGTTGTCGTTAAACAACTCAACCCAGTCATTGTCTTTGATGTTGATCTTAGCTGCGTCTGTTTCACTAATCCAAACAACAGGTCCCCCTCTTCCAAGTGTAAGCATCAGTAGATTGTCCGACCACATGGAGTGAATAGTCCATTTATTGTGCGGTGTTATAACATTAAGTGCTAAGACCTCTTCTTTTCCGTCGATTTGAGACATTAAGGAGTTGACTGCTTTTGTTGAAATCGGCGGTTTGTATGTAACCAATGCTTCTCCAAATTCTCGCATCCACAAGTGGTCTTGATAAATTGACTGTCGTCCTGTAAGTGTGCGCCAAGGAATCAGCTCATGCACATTGATATAACTTGCATTGTAACTAACTTTTTCTGATTCCATACCACTCCAACAAGGAGAGGTTATCGCTTTGCGAGGTTGTGCTACTAAGTCGTCATACCGAATCAACTCATCTGCTCGTCCTTCGGCTAAGTGGGTATGTTTTCGTCCTGTTCGCTTTTCGAGATTTTCCCATGCTTTCATGGCTACCTCTCCATTACTTTCAGGAGCTAAAGTCAAAATTGTTTCGGCTGCTTGGATATCTGTATTGATTTGAGGTAAACCATACGATTCTCCGGGATCGGCAACAACAAAATTCATTTTCTTCAGCATTTCAACTTCGGCCTCCGTATTCCAACTGATTCCTTTTGAACCATTACCTTTCGCCGACATAAGTGGTCCTAGAGAAGTAAATCGCTTATAGGTCTCCGGATAGTTACGCTCTACAATGGCAATGTTTGCCATATTTACACCGGGCGTAGGCATTTCTCCTGTTTCACGCCAATCTTGTACATCTAACGGTTCTGATATTTCAACCGGCGAATCATGTTGTATTGCTTGTAATACGACATCTTTTTGTTTGGACAAATGCCCTTTACATAATTCGGAGAACTTCTCGGACAAACCTTTAAACAAGTCCCAATCAGAACGTGCTTCCCAAACAGGATCTATAGCCTGACAGAATGGGTGTATAAACGGGTGCATATCGGTACTGCTGATATCATTCTTTTCATACCAAGTTGCTGCAGGGAAAACAATATCAGAGTGCAAAGCTGAAGTCGTCATTCTATAATCGGCGGTTACGACTAAATCTAATTTCCCATGAGGCTCTTCATCTACCCATTTTACTTCTTTCGGTAACGCTTCTCCTCTGGCTTTTAAATTCTCACCGCCAACACCATTTTGTGCGCCAAGTAAATGCTTCATAAAGTACTCCATACCTTTGGCACTACAACCTATCAAGTTTGAACGCCAAATAAAGAGATTACGTGGTGAGTTCTGTGGATTGTCCAAATCTTCACTTGCCATCGTAATTTCTCCACTGTGTAGTTTTTCTCTTACCCAGTCTTTCGGATCTTTACCTTCTGCTTCTGCTTTTGGCACAATATCGAGTGGATTTATATTTAATTCAGGAGAACAAGTAGTCCAACCCAAACGTTGAGCTTTAATATTGCAATCAATAAGCGACATTCCACTCCATCGCTTTTGATCGGCTAATGGTGATAATATCTCATTTAAACCAATTCGTTCATAACGCCATTGGTCACTATGCATGTAGAAATAGGAAGTCGAGTTGACTTGTCTTGGCGGACGTTGCCAATCAGAGGCAAAGGCCAATACTGCCCAACCTGCCAATGGCCGTATCTTTTCTTGTCCTACATAGTGAGACCATCCCCCTCCTGGTTTTCCAACACAGCCACACAATACCAATAAGTTTATCGCACTACGGTAGGTCATATCCGACTTGTACCATTGATTAACTCCGGCTCCAATAATGATCATAGACTTACCTTCTGTTTTTACCGCATTTTCGGCAAACTGACGTGCTGTTGTAATTACTTGTTGCATTGGTACGCCTGTGATTTGCTCTTGCCAATGTGGTGTAAATGGTAAATCTTCGTCATATGAACGTGCAGCGTTGCTATCTCCAAGTCCTCTGTCTACTCCATAGTTTGCAAACATCAAGTCTAAAACAGAAGCACAATATATTTCCTCTTTTCCTGTATTCACTTTGACAACCGGAACTTTATGTTCGATTGTATCGGCATGCTCAGTTGCATTTACAAACGGATTTTTATATTCTGCACCTCCAAAGAATGGGAATGTTACAGTCAAAATATCTTCTCGCTTATCCAAAACAGACAAAACCGGATCAAACTCTGCACCTGTGCGTACATCTTTTAGTTCCAGATTCCATTTATTGTCGCCATCCCATCTGGAACCAATCGTTCCATTTGGTATCACTAAAGATCCTTCCTGGTCCATCATCAAAGGTCGCCATGCTGCATTCTTTTGCATTTGCATCGAATCCTCGAAGTCTGATGCTCGCAACATTTGTCCGCAGACCCATTTATCTTCTCGTTTTTCTAATTTTACAAGGAATGGTAGATCTGTATATTGCTTCGCATAGTCAACAAAGTATGGCGTTTGTCTCTCTGCATAAAACTCTTTTAAAATAACATGCCCCATTGCCATGCCTAATGCAGAATCTGTACCTTGCTTAGGTCTTATCCACATATCTGCAAACTTAGTTGCATCGTTATAATCAGGTGCCACCACTACTACTTTTGTTCCTTTATAGCGAGCTTGCGTCATAAAGTGCGCATCAGGAGTACGCGTTACCGGCACATTGGACCCCCAAAGCATTAAAAATGTAGAGGTAAACCAATCTGCACTTTCTGGCACATCGGTTTGTTCTCCCCATGTTTGAGGTGAAGCTGGAGGTAGGTCGCAATAAAAATCATAGAAACTAAGACATGCTCCTCCAATAAGACTTAAATATCGAGTTCCGGAAGAATAAGAAACCATTGAAAATGCCGGTATCGGAGTAAAACCTGCAACTCTATCCGGGCCATATTTCTTAATCGTATAAATATTTGCAGCCGCAGTTATTTCTAATGCATCATCCCATGAAAGACGAATCATACCACCTAAACCTCGCTCACTCTTATATTGATTGCATATGTCTTTGTTTAGCATTACTAGCTCCCATGCCTTAACGGGGTCTGCTTGTTGTAGTTTTGCTTTCTTATATGCATCAAATAAAGAGGCTCTAATCATGGGGTGCTTTATCCGAGCTGAACTATATAAATACCAAGAATAACTTGCACCACGAGGACAACCTCTTGGTTCATGATTCGGAATATCAGGCCGGGTCCGTGGATAATTTGTTTCTTGGATTTCCCATGTTACAACTCCGTTTTTCACAAATACACGCCATGAACATGAGCCTGTACAATTAGCTCCATGTGTTGATCTCACTTCTTTATCGTGATGCCAACGCCTTTTATAGAATCGTTCCCAAGCTCTATTTTCGGCAGTTACTTCAACGTGACCGTCTTTTGTAAACTCGCTTTTTCGGTTAAAATATCGTAGACT
>CAMTPD010000095.1 GCA_947074265.1 uncultured Porphyromonadaceae bacterium | reverse complement strand
CAACACAGACATCATTGCTGCTTCTGTAGAAGCCTTTATCGACGCTATCAATAACATTGTAACGAAATAAGCCCTCACATGAAAACATTATTCGAAAAGATTTGGTCTCAACACCAGGTTTCAACACTACCCGACGGCACTACCCAATTGTATATAGACCGTCATTATTGCCACGAAGTAACCAGTCCGCAGGCTTTCGAAGGCCTTCGTCAACGCGGATTGAAAGTGTTCAGACCTGAGCGTACCATTTGTTCGCCCGATCACAACATCCCAACCTTGCATCAAGACAAACCAATTGCCGATCCTATTTCGCGCAATCAGGTAGATACGTTGGAACAGAACGCAACCGACTTTGGTCTTACCTATTACGGAATGAACGACAAGCGTAACGGTATTATCCATGTAATCGGGCCGGAGACGGGACTTACGCTTCCGGGCATGACCATTGTATGTGGCGACAGTCACACTTCTACGCACGGGGCGATGGGGGCAATCGCTTTTGGTATCGGCACCAGTGAAGTAGAGATGACACTGGCTACGCAGTGTATCTTTCAACGTAAACCAAAAACGATGCGCATTACTGTAACCGGTAAGTTGGGCAAAGGTGTTACGGCCAAAGATATGGCATTGTACATTATTTCGAAGATGACTACCGGAGGTGCTACGGGTTATTTCGTTGAATACGCAGGCGAGGCCGTACGTGCGCTATCCATGGAAGAGCGTCTTACGTTGTGTAACTTGAGTATCGAGATGGGAGCGCGCGGAGGTATGATTGCTCCCGATGAAACCACATTCGAATATGTAAAAGGAAAAGAGTTTGCACCCAAAGGGGAAGCTTGGGATAAGGCATTGGCTTATTGGAAAACGCTTCATACCGACGAGGGCGCTACATTTGATAAAGAGATTACTTTCAAAGCAGAAGATATCATGCCGATGGTTACCTACGGAACGAATCCCGGTATGGGAATGGGTATTACCGAAACGATTCCTACGCTTGAAAGTGTTGAAGCTTCGGGGCGTGCTTCGTACCAAAAGTCGCTCGACTATATGGGCTTTGCCGCAGGAGAGAAGATTGAAGGTAAAAAGATTGATTACGTATTCTTAGGAAGTTGTACCAACGGACGTATCGAAGATTTTCGTGCTTTTGCCGCAATGGTAAAAGGAAAACAAAAACATCCCGATGTGACGGCTTGGTTGGTTCCGGGCTCGTGGAAGGTAGAAGAGGAGATCAGACAAGAAGGTTTGGATAAGATCTTTGCAGATGCCGGATTCGAACTTCGTCAGCCGGGTTGCTCGGCTTGTCTTGCTATGAATGAAGACAAAGTACCGGCAGGAAAGTATGCAGTTTCGACATCGAATCGTAACTTTGAAGGTCGTCAAGGACCAGGTGCGCGCACCATTCTTGCCGGACCATTGGTTGCCGCTGCTGCTGCCTTGACCGGCAAAATAACTGATCCGCGTGAAATCTTGATCAACTAATCCGATAAACTTCTTGTACGATGAAAAAATTTGAAACAATCAATTCAACCATGGTGCCGCTTCCGATCGAGAATGTCGACACCGACCAGATTATTCCGGCTCGCTTCTTGAAAGCGACTACACGTGAAGGGTTTGGTGATAATTTGTTTTGCGACTGGCGTTACGATCAAGACGGAAATCCGGTAAAGGATTTCGTATTAAACGATCCTACTTATGCAGGTGAGGTATTGGTTGCCGGTAAGAACTTTGGTAGCGGAAGTAGCCGCGAGCATGCAGCTTGGGCAGTAGCCGGATATGGCTTTCGTGTTGTGGTATCGAGCTTCTTTGCCGATATTTTTAAAAACAACGCGCTTAATAACGGAGTATTGCCTGTTGTTGTATCGCCGAAGTTTCTCGAAGGCTTGTTTACTTCTATTGCTACTAATCCGGGTAATACCGTAACGGTAGACTTGGAGAATCAAACGATAACGAATAATGCAACCGGCGATAGCGAATCGTTCGAGATTAATCCTTACAAGAAAGAGTGCTTGGTAAAGGGACTTGATGATATCGACTATTTGCTGGCCAACAAAGATAAAATCGAAGCTTTTGAAGCTTCGAGAGTAGTATAAATTTTCGACCGATTGTTTGTCGCTGCCTGATGTGCGACAGGCTGTTGGTTTGAATACTGGAGGTTAGGAATGGAAAAACGAAGAATAGAGATCATGGATACCACGCTGCGCGATGGTGAGCAAACTTCGGGCGTTGCGTTTGCACCGCAAGAGAAATTGATCATTGCGCGGATGCTTTTGTGTAATTTGCATGTAGACCGTGTAGAACTTGCCTCGGCTCGAGTGTCGGAAGGTGAGTTTACGGCCGTAAGCCAGATTGCGCAGTGGGCCAAAGGGGCAGGAATGCTACGCAGACTGGAAGTGCTTGGATTTATTGATGGCGGCTTGTCGATTCAATGGATTAAGAGTGCCGGTTGCGAAGTGGTAAACTTGCTTTGCAAGGGTTCGTACAAGCATGTGACCGAGCAGTTGCGCAAAACTCCCGAACAGCACGTTGCTGATATTATAAAGGAGATTGAGCGGGCTGTAGCATGTGGTATGGATGTGAATCTTTACCTGGAGGATTGGTCGAATGGTATGAAACAATCGCCCGATTACCTTTTCTTCATGATTGACCAGTTGCGTAACTATCCGGTAAAACGATTTATGCTTCCCGATACGTTGGGTATACTCAACCCGATCGATACGGCAGTGTATATGGCCGAAATGATGAAGCGTTATCCCGATTTGCATTTCGACTTTCACGCCCACAACGATTACGACTTGGCGGTGGCTAATGTATTTGCTGCTGTTTCGTCTGGTGCTAAGGGTATTCATACAACGCTCAACGGATTGGGTGAACGTGCAGGCAATGCTCCGCTTTCGAGTGTATTGGCCATCTTGCACGACCACCTTAAAGTGGAAACTTCTATTTGTGAAGACTATTTGCACAAAGCGAGTAAAGTGGTAGAAACGTATTCGGGTGTGCATATCCCGCAAAACAAACCGGTAATCGGTGAGAACGTTTTTACGCAATGCGCGGGTGTACATGCCGACGGTGACCAGAAGAATAATTTGTATTGCAATGATCTGCTTCCCGAACGTTTTGGACGTACGCGTGAATATGCCTTGGGTAAGACTTCCGGTAAGGCGAATATTCTGAAAAACCTCGAAGCACTAGGTATCGAACTCGACGATGCGAGTATGCGAAAGGTTACGCAGCGTATCATCGAGTTTGGTGACAAAAAAGAGATGGTGACGCCCGAAGATTTGCCTTACATCATATCCGATGTTTTGAAACAAGATATTCAAGACAGTAAGATTAAAATCTTAAATTACTCATTATCTTTAGCGCAGGGGCTGAAGCCGATTGCTTCGCTTAAGATCGAGATAGACGGAGAGGCGTATGAACAAGCTGCTGCGGGAGACGGACAATACGATGCATTTATGAAAGCGTTGCGTTTGATTTATCAACGTCTCAACCGAGAGCTCCCGTTATTGGTTAATTATACGGTGAGTATTCCTCCGGGCGGACATACCGATGCCTTCGTGCAAACTGTAATCTCTTGGCGATACAAAGACAAAGAGTTTAAGACGCAAGGGCTCGATGCCGACCAATCGGAAGCTGCGATTAAGGCAACGCTCAAGATGCTCCACAAAATAGAAAGTTTGTAATACTTTAATGAATACGATTATGAATAAGCAATTGACAATCGCTTTGGTAGCGCACGATCAGCGCAAAGTAGATATGGTAGAGTGGGCATTATACAATGCCGATACATTGTCGAAACATAAGTTGGTATGTACCGGTACTACCGGACATTTGATCCGAAAGGCGTTTGAAGAACGCGGAGTATATGCCGATATCACTTGCATGAACTCCGGTCCGATGGGTGGTGATGCCGAGATAGCGGCACTTGTGGTTCGCAAACAAATCAATCTGGCTATCTTTTTGATCGACGATCTAAATGCACAACCGCATGAAGCCGATATTCAAATGCTACTACGTCAGTGCCGTTTGCATAACATTCCGATTGCTTGCAATCAATATAGTGCCGACTTGATGATTACGAGTCCGCTATGGGAAGATCCGAATTATGTGCCGGCCATTCCTAAATATATAAAGTTTAACAGAGAAGAATAATGAAAAAGATAAATATAGCAGTATTGCCGGGCGATGGTATCGGTCCCGAAATCGTAGATCAAGCACTAAAAGTAACGAAAGCGATTTGCGATAAGTATGGATACGAACTTTCATATCATACCGGATTGGTAGGAGCTTGCGCAATTGATGCTACCGGTAACCCTTATCCCGACGAAACACATGCATTGTGTATGCAAAGCGACGCCGTATTGTTTGGTGCGATCGGTTCGCCAAAATACGACAACGATCCTTCGGCAAAGGTGCGTCCCGAGCAAGGTTTGTTGGCAATGCGTCAGAAACTTGGTTTGTATGCCAACATTCGCCCTGTAACAACGTTTGCATCTCTTATTCACAAGTCGCCGCTTCGTGCCGACTTGGTAGAGGGTGCCGACTTTATGTGTATCCGCGAACTTACCGGAGGTATTTACTTTGGTCGTCCGCAAGGTCGTAGCGAAGACGGTAACACTGCTTACGATACTTGTGTATATACACGTGCAGAAATCGAACGCATTGTACATCTTGCTTATCAGTATGCAGAAAAGCGCAAAAAGAAAGTCACTATCGTAGATAAGGCTAACGTATTGGCTACTTCTCGCTTGTGGCGTCAAGTGGCAAAGGAGATCGAACCGCAATATCCGAACGTAGAAACAGAGTATATGTTTGTTGACAATGCGGCAATGCAATTGATCCAATGGCCAAAACGTTTTGATGTGTTGGTGACAGAAAATATGTTTGGCGATATTTTGACCGACGAAGCATCTGTGATTACAGGCTCATTGGGAATGTTGCCTTCGGCTTCTATCGGTATCCACACTTCGGTATTCGAACCTATTCATGGATCGTATCCACAGGCAGCTGGTAAAAACATTGCGAATCCGCTTGCAACGGTATTGTCGGCAGCATTGATGTTTGAATATGCTTTCGGAATGATGGAAGAAGGACGCGTGATTCGCGAAGCAGTAGATGCTTCAATGGCGGCAGGTGTCGTAACTGAAGATATTGCTGATATGGGCAATGCTTATTCTACATCAGCAGTGGGCGATTGGTTGGTAAATTACATCAAGGCAGTGTAATAATAGTCATCCAACGCTGCGTTGTAACAATTCAGCATCTTTTATTTGGTCTTAATATAAAAACAGAAATCCCATTATTACGCTCCAGGGCAGTAATAATGGGATTGTTTATTGTGTTTATTTACAAAGCTCCATCAGTTCGTTGATTCGCTTTGGATCGTAACCCATTTGAAGGGCTGTCTCGAAGTCTTTTGCAGCAGCTTTCTTTTCAAATTGAGCGAGCTTAATTTTCCCTCGCAGTACATATGTATATGCATCTGGTTCGCCTTCATTAAAGATCTTGTTGATATCGCTCATGGCTCTACCGTTCTTCCCCATTTTATAAAATAACTCTGCACGTCCTAAGTAGAGAGCACTTTCTTTAGGTAACTCGGAGAGGAGGTAGTTATAGATGCGTTCTGATTCAACGTAGTTTTCACGCATTTTCTCTAAAGTAGCATAACCCATGCGACCACGTACGCTTTTTTCATTTGCTGCTAGTATATGTTCGAAGTCTTGTTCTGCTGATAAGTAGTCTTTTTTCTCGATGAAAAGAAGGCCACGACAATAACGTGCTTCCGGATCAAGGGAATCTCGCAATATGATAAGATTATAGTCTGCTATGGCTTTGTCGATGTTGTCTACTTCAGTATACAATGTTGCTCGATTGTGAAGTACGGTAGTAGAAAACGGATTGATAGATAAAGCAGCTGTATAAGATTGTAAAGCTTCTTCTTTTTGGTTGAGGCGGCGCTGAATGGTACCGAGGTTCGACCACAATAGAAAGTTTCGCGGATTGGCGGGCTCTGTACGCATTGCTTGCTTTAACGTTTCGGCTGCTGCGCTGAGACTGTCTTGCTCAATTAATTCAAAAGATTTGTCGATCCATTGATCATAGGTTTGTGCTTGCAGTCCGCAGTATGTGAGTAATGTAATTAGGGTAAAAAATATTTTTTTCATCTATGTTCTTTTTTAGATCTGTTGTTTCTTGTTGATTAAGAGGTGATAGTATGATGCAAACTTACAGATTTATTCGAATAGAAAGTGTGCATAACTCTGTTAAATCCTGCAATAAAGACTCAAACTGTGCATAACGTTTCGGTGTAATTTTCAAAATTATCTAACTTTGTCTCTTGAATAATAATTTAATGACCAAGTTTATAT
>CAMTPD010000094.1 GCA_947074265.1 uncultured Porphyromonadaceae bacterium | reverse complement strand
GAGATTCTCCGGAGTGACTGGAGTTCAGACGTGTGCTCTTCCGATCTCATAACAAAGAGTACGGATTGATTATTCTGGAATCGGAGGCCGACAACATTACGAAAACACAAAAGAACGATTGGGCTCAACTCAACGAAATCTTCCGTAAGGCTTATCACCACGAAGATGTCGGGGTTTCTCGCAAAGACGAAGACAATAGCTATCATATCAAAGTGCCTAAATTGTCGATCTTTCTGTCGGGCACGCCCAATCAGTTTGCGTCGTTTCTCGACAGTCCCGAAAACGGACTCTTCAGTCGCTTCGGTCTTTATGTTTTTGGTGGGGCGATGGAGTGGAATAGTCCGGCTCCCCACAATAACCTTCAAAATCCGGAGCAACACTACATGGGCCTTTCTCAGCAGGTAATGGAGTATGCTTTGTTTTTGCGTGCAAATCCGTCGAAGTTTAATTTAACCTATCCGCAGTGGGACCGATTTAATGCCGTGTTTAGCGCGCAATTTAAACGTACGCAAGAGACGGGTTATCGCTTCGAGGAAGGAGTTGTGGCGCGTCATGGTGTGATGGCGTATCGGGTGGCAATGATCCTTTCGGCCATTCGAAAAGCCGAACGAGGGCAAACGAGCGAATACCTCATGTGTACCGATGAAGACTTTGAAACAGCCATGTCGATTGTTACTACTTGTTTTGAGCATAGCAGGTTGATGCTGTCAGGTTACAAAGTTACCGATAAACACACTGAGGATTTGAAACGAGCTTTGTATGACGATGAACTGCCCGATCGGATGGCTACCGAGTTTACGACACAAGATTTCTACAGATTGGGAAATAGCTATAAACTAACAGACTCTACGTTGAAGCGTTATTTGAAAGGACTCATAAAACGCAATAAAATTGAGAGGGTAAAAAAAGGGACGTATGCTAAGTTGCAGAACTAGATCATACCGATCTAAATAATACCGATCTAAACAGTATCGATCAAAATAGTATTGATCTAAACAATGTCTATCTAATAGCATCTATCTAAATAGCGTAGATATGGATGGAAGCCGGGCAATCACCTCGTAGTTGATTGTCCGGCTTTTTATATGTGCACTTTATATGTGCATTCAAGTATATTAGCCTGTTTGAGTTTCTGTTTTTACACATTGTTGTTTCGGTTAATATCCTTGAGTTGTCCGTTTTGTGATAAGAAAAACTACTCTTGTGGTGTAACGTATTGATATATCTGCTGTTATGTTCGTTTTGAGGAGCGCGCATAACTTTTGGAAGGCGAGTACGGGTCACGATAGGGTACAACGGGTCACCTTTGCCGGGGTGAGAAAAAAATCACTAAATGCAATTTAGAACTCACTTATATTATATTATCCATTTTCTTAAGTAGGGCTTAGTTGATGTGTGCATTTTTTTTCGCACCTTGGAAAATGACCCGTATTTGATCCGTAGTCCGTTTTTTTGACCCATACTCACCGATTCGCCCCTTTTTGAAGTCTAATTTTCATTTTTTAGAGTCGGATTATTTCTGCTCCCAGGTGTAATTTAAAAGAGTTAATATATCACACACTACAGTCAGATTGAAGATGCCTTTACGGAGCACCGAGACAATCTACAAAGCAGGCAACCACTTTGGGAGGAAGTATCTTCATATACGGCCGCCATCCTGCTGCCAAGAGCTCATCTCGAAGTCCGGGCGTACTGTGTATCCAGCGACCCAGCGCTTTGGTAGCCATCAGCGGCGTGCTACCGATAAAATACAATTGAGCCAACTCGGTAAATGCATACGCTCTGATGCGAAAAAACTGATCGTCGTTTTTCATGATAGTAATTGGTTTTATGTGCTTCAATATACGAAATAAACCGTTAATAACCAATATTATACAGGTGTTTTTGTCTGGCTATTGATGTGTTTTATAGGGTTTTACGCTCAAAAAGGTTGCATGGTTTTTTACAAAACCTAATGAGGTTTTCGTCGAAAGCAAATGAGCTTTTTGCAAGAACCTTGCATGCTTTTTATGAGGTTTTAATCCAACAATGCCATTAAGCGGTTGTTTTATAACAGGATACATCATCGAGGTATCTGTATTGCATTTTGGGAATAAAAATTTAAAATCAAAAAGCATGAGCATGTTTTGTTTTCAATGTCAGGAGGCAGCCGGAGGTAAGGGTTGCACCGTGAAGGGTGTGTGTGGAAAAGAAGATCACACCTCGTCGTTGATGGATTCGTTGATGCACATTGTAGGAGGTATCGCCATTGCAAACCGCGAATTGCGAAAAAAGGAAATTGCCAACAAAGAGGCTAGTCGGTTTATTCTCGACGCACTGTTTTGCACCATCACCAATGCCAATTTTGACGATTCGGCCATCGAGGCTCGTATCAAAAAGGGTGTTGAAATCAGAAACTTGCTGATCGGAGAGGCTAAGAAACGCGAGATCATCCTGCCCCAAATCGATATGAAAGACGGACACGAGAATCGGGAAGTAGGGGTGTTGGCTGAGAAAAATGAAGATTTGCGTTCGCTCAAGCAACTGGCCGTTTATGGTGTGAAAGGGGCTGCGGCATATACCGATCATGCATTGAATCTGGGGTTTGAAGACGAATCTCTTTACGAACGCATAGAGCATACCTTGGCCGAGGTAACGCGGCACGACATCGAAGCTGCCGAACTGGTAAATCTGGTGCTCGGAGTGGGCGAATTGGGTGTGAAGGCGATGGCATTGCTCGACAAGGCAAATACTACGGCTTACGGCAATCCTGAAATTACGAAGGTGAACATCGGGGTACGCAACAATCCGGCTATTTTGATATCGGGACACGACTTGCGCGACATCCAAGACTTGCTCGAGCAAACCGAGGGTACGGGGGTGGATGTGTATACGCACAGCGAGATGCTTCCGGCACACTACTATCCGGCCTTTAAGAAGTACAGCCATTTTGTGGGCAACTACGGCGGTTCGTGGTGGCGTCAGCGCGAGGAGTTTGAGTCGTTCAATGGGCCTATTCTCTTTACGACCAACTGTATTGTGCCTCCGTTGTCGAAAGCAACCTATACCGACAGGGTATATACTACGGGTTCGTCGGGCTATCCCGGATTTCCTCACATTGCGGGCAGGGCAGAGGGCAAGGCTAAGGATTTTAGCGTGATCATAGAGCATGCCAAACGTTGCGCTCCGCCGGTAGAGATCGAGCATGGTGAGATTGTGGGCGGATTTGCGCACGCACAAGTGGTGGCACTTGCCGATAAGGTGGTGAGTGCGGTGAAGTCGGGCGCCATACGCAAGTTTGTTGTGATGGGCGGTTGCGACGGTCGCATGAAGAGCCGCGAATACTATACCGAATTTGCAAAGGCTCTGCCTCACGACACGGTGATCCTTACTGCCGGATGTGCCAAGTATCGTTACAATAAATTGCCGCTGGGCGATATCGAGGGCATTCCGCGTGTGCTCGATGCCGGACAATGCAACGACAGTTATTCGTTGGCCATGATAGCCCTCAAACTCAAAGAGGTGTTCCAACTGGAGGATATCAACGATTTGCCTATCGTGTACAACATTGCCTGGTACGAACAAAAGGCGGTGATCGTATTGCTTGCCTTGCTGTCGCTTGGTGTGAAAAAGATCCACCTCGGACCTACGCTTCCGGCATTTCTGTCGCCCAACGTAGTCAACGTACTTGTAGAGAAGTTTGGCATTGCCGGAATAGCAACCGTCGATGAAGACTTAGCGAAGCTCATGTCGTAGAATCATTCTTTTATCACATATAGTCAGCCTTGGTTTATACGTAAGCCGAGGCTGACTTTTTTTGTTATTGCAGGTGTAGTTGTCTTTAGTTTTTCAAACAAACAGGAAGATTCCGATAGCTTCGAATCGTGTTTTTGTGCTGCCGTATATTCGTAGTGTAATCAAGAGGGTTACTCAATTAATACACACTTATTTAATTACTTAATTGCTGTGTTGTTTAATTACTTATTTATTAATTCAATCATTAACTCATTCATTTTGTATGGCACTACGTTACAAAACTGTCTGGAAGAAAGACATGCGAAAGGATGCGCAAGAAGGCGCAAAATTGCTCTACGGGGCTACAGTGGTTACGGCTCAGTACTCGTTTGACCAACTGTGTAAGGATATCACGGACAACTGCTCGGCTACGGCCAGCGACGTGATGATGGTGGTAAGCGCGATGGTTACCATGGCCAAGAAAGCATTGCTTCGTGGCGAAACCGTCGTGATCAACGGATTCGGAAACCTGCGCTTGCAATCGGGAAGTCAGGGGGTAGCCTCGGAAGAGGAGTTTAAAACGCATCTGATGAAGAAGCCGAAGGTGATCTTCCGTCCCAGCACTTCCTTGCTCGAAGTTAGGGGTCAAGTGCGCTACGAAGCAATGCAAGTAGCTGCAAAGGTGGTAGAGTGTGACAAACCTCACTCGATCGATTAAGCATGACGAAGCAAGGAACAACCTTTGCGCCTAAAAAGGTGCAATTCGTGAAGCAGCTCTCAGCGGCTGCTCGCGAGGCTTCGAAAGCCTTCGGACTAAACCCGTCGATGATGCTGGCACAATCGGCTATCGAAACGGGATGGGGTACCAGCTCTTATGCCGTAAATCACCACAACTACTTCGGGGTGATTGCTTGCGGCAAACCCAACGACTACTGGAAAGGGTGCAAGAGCCGCATCAATGCGCGTGGACTCTGCTTCAGAGGGTATGCCTCTGCCGAACAGAGTTTCATGGACTACGGCCGACTGCTCCGGGCGCAATATCCCAAAGCAGCCACTCTGAGCTTCCATCCCGAAAGCTTTGCCCGGGAAATCTCCTACTCGGCCTACATCTGCGAGGGCAACGGCGACAACCGCGAGCACTACTGCAAGATGCTTATAGCCATCGAGCAAGACATTCGCGACATCATGGATCACCACGATTGGTAGATCACCACGATTGGTAGATCTCCATGACTGGTAGATCATTAGATCAATAGATCAATATAACTATTAAAGATTTGCTTACCATTAAAAAATCCATTACCATGAAGAAGATCAAAAGCATCCTCGAAATCCTCTGGGCCCTCTTCGGACTCCTCATCGGCCACTGCCCCAAAGACCCACCCGACAAATGCCCCATCCGACGCAATCCGGAGTGAAGTCACATCTGTCGTAAAAATATCAAGTAATCGCAATAAATATTGTGTAAAGAGATAACGATAACGATGATTCGTGTAGTACCACTCGATGTTACTAGAAATATCTCTTATTGTTATGATATTTAAATTCGATAGATCTCCACAATAAACATTACATATAAGGTTATTCGGTGAGCATTGCTGTGAAGTAATGCTCATTTTTTTTGTAAAGATCAAAATAAAAATTAATATTGCATGGTGCTATTTGAAATGCTGTACAAGAATCATACTTTTGTAACCGAAATGAAGGGGTTAAATATTGTAAACAAACAGGCGTATAGATGTTAAGTTGTTGGTCTAATGTCTTGAAAATGAATGTCTAATGTTTTCACCTCTCGGTGAGCATATTCCACGATAATAAGGATTAAGACACGGGCTTAGATGAATAAATATAACTAAATGTGAAATCCTCGGTGAGCATATTCCACGATAATAAGGATTAAGACAAAAGTATCTACGGTGTTGTAGATGCCGTTTTCAACCTCGGTGAGCATATTCCACGATAATAAGGATTAAGACATAACTTTAAAATGTAAATGTAAATAGTAAAATAATTCTCGGTGAGCATATTCCACGATAATAAGGATTAAGACATGTAAGTTGAGCGCCTTGATGACGCTCTGTAAACCTCGGTGAGCATATTCCACGATAATAAGGATTAAGACATAGCTTAGGATTTACCTGCTGCACCTTATTGAGGATCTCGGTGAGCATATTCCACGATAATAAGGATTAAGACACCAACTCTGGTAGACCCATTAGAGAATTTATTACTTCCTCGGTGAGCATATTCCACGATAATAAGGATTAAGACCCTTGAAAAATCATTATATTAATCATGTCAGAACTCTCGGTGAGCATATTCCACGATAATAAGGATTAAGACTTTTTCGTCATATTCGTTTTGAAGTTCGTGAAACCTCGGTGAGCATATTCCACGATAATAAGGATTAAGACTTTGCCATAATGATTTGATTTAAATGAGTTGTGATCGGGGCTCGGTGAGCATATTCCACGATAATAAGGATTAAGACACTGTATTTAACGCATCAGTTAGTGTATCATTATTGACTCGGTGAGCATATTCCACGATAATAAGGATTAAGACCCCTGTAATGACACTGTTATTTCACAGATGCCAACTCGGTGAGCATATTCCACGATAATAAGGATTAAGACTAGTTGATTTTTATTAATC
>CAMTPD010000093.1 GCA_947074265.1 uncultured Porphyromonadaceae bacterium | reverse complement strand
ACTCGAATCTTCGGGCGGTATTACCTTCGACACGCTTCGTGACTACGCTCTTTGCGGTGTAGACTACATTTCGGTAGGCGCGCTTACTCACTCTGTAAAGAGTTTGGATATGAGCCTTAAAGCTTGCTAAGAAACTATTTCACAGAAAAATAGACACAGCCGCGACAAAGTATTGTCGCGGCTCTTTTTTTGTATATATTTGTCATTGAGAAACACAGACCATACAATTCCTTTACAAGGAATACGTTATACACTCATTTCTAATAATACACTGAAAAACAAACAGTATGAAGAAAGTTAACCTGGCTTGCCTCCTGGCAGCCGCAGTACTTGGAACATCGTCGTGTACACAAACACACAACACGCTTACCGAAGCAGAACAACAAGAGGGTTGGAAACTTCTATTCGACGGAGAGTCGCTTCAGGGATGGAGAGATTACAACGGAACCGAAGTAAAAGGCCCGTGGGCTGTTGAAGAAGGTTGCCTCACCGCATTGGGCAACGGCAGCGACGGTGCCGGCTATATCGTAACAAACGATAAGTATGAAAACTTTATCATCGATTGGGATTGGAAGATCGTCGACGGCGGAAACAGCGGATTGATGTATCACGTTGTAGAACGTCCGATGTATAGTGTCCCTTACGTTACAGGGCCCGAATACCAAATGCTAGACGACATCGGCTTCAAAGGCGAACTGGAAGATTGGCAAAAAGTAGGTGCCGACTACGCCATGCACACAACCAACGAAAACATCAGCAAGGCAATGAAAGGGGCGAACCAATGGAACAATTCCCGCATTGTATTCGACAACGGACACGTAGAACACTGGCTCAACGGCTACAAGATCGTAGAGTTTGAAGCATGGACCGACGACTGGCATCAACGCAAGAACAGTGGCAAGTGGAACAATGCCCCTGAATTCGGACTTGCCAAAACGGGTCGCATCAGCTTGCAAGACCACGGCGACCGCACGTGGATACGTAACATGAAGATCAAGGAGCTTCCGCGCAAAGACAAACAACCGATCGCGCTGTTCAACGGTAAAGACCTTTCGAACTGGGAAGCATACGGAACCGAAAAGTGGTACGTAGAAGATGGCAACTTGATATGCGAAAGCGGTCCCGATCGTCAGTATGGTTATTTGGCAACACGCGACTACTACCGCGATTACGACCTTACACTCGAATTCAAACAAGTGGCAAACGGCAACAGCGGAGTCTTTATCCGTTCGTTTGTTCCCGAAGGCGTAACCGTAAACGGCTGGCAAGTAGAAGTTGCTCCGAAAGGCAACGACACGGGCGGAATTTACGAATCGTATGGTCGCGGCTGGTTGGTACAAATTCCGGACGAAAAGGAAGAGATACTCAAAGAAGGCGACTGGAACACCATGCGCATCCGTGTATTGGGCGACAAGGTTACTACCTGGCTCAACGGTGAAGAGATGGTAGACATCCAAGATCCGCAAATCGGAAACGGACAAGGCCGTGTGGCGCTTCAGATTCACGACGGCGAACCGATCAAGGTATTGTGGCGCAACATTGAGTTGCAAGAGCTGTAACCCTTCCGCCTCAACACACATCAGATAAGTCATTCGTGACAAACAACAATAAAGGCTGCCCCGCAATGAGGCAGCCTTTGCTATATCTATGCATCAACAACGCCTTCTCCCCGTGCGGATCTTCCGATGCCGTACAGGGGAAACCGGCTGTTAACGCTCCAGTTCTATGATTCGTTTGGCCACATTGATCAGATCAGGCTCGATGATCTCCGGCTCTTCGGCAAGCGGATAAAGCACCTGATGCGGACGTTCGATAAAAGCAGCACGATAGCCCGCCTCGAGCGCACCAAAAATATCCCACCCGTGCGCCGCAACAAGCATGCAGTCGCTCGGTTTCACATTCAAACGATTGGCAGCCCAACGATACACATGTCGGTGCGGTTTATAGAAACCAATGTCTTCGACACTCAGCATGCCGTCGAACCAGCGCCGCAGTCCCGAATTTTGCAACTGTGCCACAATCGTAGGATTGCTCGAGTTGGTAAGCGTAAACATGTTGAAGTCCATTTCGTGCAATAGATGCAATCCCTCCTCCACGTCGGGGTGAGGTTGTGCTTCCTTGATCAGTACAATCGCCTTGATTGCTTTGGCCGGATCTACCGCAATGTGGTTCATCTTTGCGATCGAATGTAGTGCAGCCAAACCTATTTCTCCGAAATCATGGTATCTGTCGGCCATGGTCTCCATCCACGTATATTGCAACATCAGGTTGAACCAACGGTCGGCAAGCTCCTTTTTATTATCCAACAACTCGGCAACAGCTTGCTTTACATTCGAAATATCAAGAAGTGTTTCGTTTACATCGAAAAAGAGAACTTTCAATCGTCCAGACACTTCTCCGTGCTCATTTCTATACATATAGGTTGATATTATAGTTTAGAATATTTACAGTCAACTAAAAGATTAAACCATCTAAACAAAGGCTTTGTTTGTGGGATTAACAACGATTATAGCGCGGCAAAGCACAAACTAAGCTTAGACACGTACGTGTACACAACTTAGACAGGTATATGACAAGAATGCGTCACGACCGTGTACACATCTTAGACACGTACGTGTCTAAGATTAACTTTCACGATAAAAGATCTTAGTTGACACGACAAAGCAGCTTACTTCTCTTTACTGCTCAACTTACGACACCCCGACATTCCGTCTCGTTATGCCAACTCGATCACCTCAAGGTCTTTCATCTCTTCCTTGTCGATCACGAAGCGAATCAGCGTGCGCACCTTGTGAAATCCGTATTTGCCGGCAGCACCTGGGTTGATATGCAGCATGTTGAGTTTCTTATCAAACATCACCTTCAGGATGTGCGAGTGACCACACACCATCAAGTCGGGCGTGTCGCGTAGCAGTTCGTCCTTGATTTCGGGCGCGTACTTGCCGGGATAGCCGCCAATGTGTGTAAGCAACACATCGGTTTGTTCGATGCGAAAGCGAAGCGTCTTGGCAGTAAGCAACTTCACGGGCGTGCCGTCGATGTTGCCATATACCGCACGCAGGGTAGCTACTTTACTTAGTTTTTCGACAACCTCTACCGAGCCGATGTCTCCGGCATGCCATATCTCGTCGCAGCCGGCAAAGTGTTCGGCATAGCGATCGTCCCAATATCCGTGTGTATCCGAAAGGATTCCTATCTTTTTCATCTGCTTACTTATTTTGAAGGCTTGCAGCATCGCAAACCGTTTCTCCTGCAAAAATAGAACAAAGTTTATCGGTCTGAAACCTTTTTGCCGCATTGCCACGTTTTGTTTCTGGTTATCTTTGCAAGCAGAAACACTATACTTAGACTTAGATCATGACGAAGACTGCTTTGCTTAAATCGGGCAATGCCTACCTCATCAAGGTGATGAACGGGATGGCGCTCGGCTTGTTTGCTTCACTTATCATCGGACTAATCCTGAAACAGGTGGGAACGTTGGTTTCGATTCCACTGCTTGTACAGTTTGGCCAAATGGCGCAATACTGTATGGGTGCTGCTATTGGCGCGGCTGTTGCTTATGCATTGGGGGCACCTCCGCTCGGGGTGTTTTCGTGTTTAATCTGCGGTATTATCGGCAGCAACACCATTGCAATGGACGGAGCGGTTGCGATGCTGAAGGTGGGCGAACCCGTAGGTGCGATGGTGGCAGCCATTGTGGGTGCGGAGGTTTCTAAGCTGGTGAATAACCGAACTCCTGTAAATATCATCGTGATTCCTACGGCCACGATTCTCTCCGGTGGTCTTGTGGGTATTTACATTGCACCGATCATTGCGGAGTTTATGCAGTCGCTGGGCATGTTGGTAAACAGTGCCACGATGCTGCATCCGTTTTGGATGGGTGTGGCGGTTGCTTGTATCATGGGGATTTTACTCACACTACCGATTAGTAGTGCGGCTATTGCGATTTCGTTGTCGCTGGGCGGCTTGGCAGCAGGTGCTGCAACCATTGGATGTTCGGCACATATGATTGGTTTTGCCGTAGCTAGTTTCCGCGACAATGGTTGGGGAGGATTGATCTCGCAAGGGCTTGGAACATCGATGATTCAGGTGCCGAATGTATTGAGAAAACCAATCATTGCCCTGCCGGCTATACTAACTTCGATCTTGCTTGGTCCCGTAGCTACGGTGGGTGTGCAACTACAAAACAACAGCGTGGGTGCGGGTATGGGAACCAGCGGACTGGTGGGTCAGTTGATGGCCATTGAAACCATGGGAGCTAATCATACGGTGCTGATTCTTGTCACTACCATGGTTCTTCCGGCTATTGTGGCATTTGCAATTTCAGAATTCATGCGCAAGAAAGGCTATATCAAGCCCGGCGACATGAAGTTGTAACTATTGCATGATTACAACTACGGGGTTATCCTCGTCTCCAACGATGTTGCCGTTGATTTTAACTCCTTCTATTTCGTGCGGTTGAAGCAGAGCCACAAACTCGCCCTTCGGGGAGATGTTTCGGATTCGCAAGTCGGTACCCACTGCTTCGTCGCGTAGTTTGTCGGTATCGGTCACATGCATAGTCTTGTTTTTCTTATCGTAAAATCCGCAGTACTCTACGACATCTTCTTTCTCTCTTAACCCTTTGTGCATACGCAGATACAGGTAATCGTCGTTTTCGAGTACAAAGTCTACTTTGATTTTCGACTTCAATGCTTCGGTTTGGAAAGCTTCGTCGTAGGTGCACTGCCATTCGCCAAAATCAAAAGCCATATGAGGAACGAACGTATTGTCTACGATGTTGTAGATGGTATCTACGTCGAGTCCTTTCAGCCTGTAGGCATCGTCCATTTTCCATATCGACGGATTCTCCGGTATGTTCTCGAATCGACCTCCGTCTTTCATTGTTGCCAAGATCATTCCGATGCCCCCTATTTTGGCATATTGATCGTTAAGAACATTTATTGACTCAATTTGACTCATATCACATGCTTTGCGCGGATGAATTTGCGCTGTAGTATCGGCATCGGCTGTGGTTTGCGCAGAGAAACGAGCAGTCTCCCACGGACAACTACTCAAGTACGACCTACTGTGCGTAAACACATTGCCTCCGTCAATATAGAAATGATTGTTGCCGGGATATTTCTTTACATTGTCAGGTAAAACTATTTTTCCTAAATAATCCCCCTTTACGTCGTAGTGCTGCAGTTCTTTGTTTTGTGAAGCCACGTAGATAGTTTGGTCGCCGGCATCGACATACATGATAACAGGCATTCCTCCACCTGAGCTATATTCCTCTGGGCCGCCGCCAAGCTTACCAATCTCCCTTATAAATTTTCCGGTTTTGCGGTCGAATAATTTGACAGGAAGCCCATCTGAAGACATCAGAATGTAGTCGTCCATCACACGGATATCAGCAATTTTACTGATGATGCTTTCGTCGGTTGTTTCAAGTGGTATGTATTCGACTTTATCAAACAGGGATGACGTGGTGAGGGCTTTTGCTTCTTTGATTCCGGAAGCTACGTCGATCGTAGTTATACCGCTTTGCGACGACTCGCCTGCACACGAACAAAGCATTAGTACACTGGCTGCTAAAAAAATGTTTTTCATACTTCTAGGATTAGATTGTGATTATATCACGACAAATATAACAGGTTTTGTTAATGCTGTATCTTATAATAACAAAAAAACAATATTTGCATTGAAATGATTTATAAATGATTATTTTAGACCGCGTTATTCTTTTGAAAGAAATAACGGAAGGGAGCTTTCTTAAGTTTACTTGGCTCCTTTTTCAAATACCAAACAATAAATTATTGAATTATGAAAACTGTAAAGATTTTAATGGCTTCGTTGTTTTTAGTTTCATTACCGGCTTTGACTTTTGCTCAGTCGCCACAAGATCAAAAGAAAGAAAAGACTGAGTGCACTCAAAAGAAAGAATGCAAAAAAGACAAAAGCAAATGCACGAAGGAGAAAAAAGAGTGTACAAAACAAGCAAAAGAGAATTGCGACAACAAGACTAAAAGCTGTCCTAAAAAGAAATAATACAACAATCGAAACTGATAAATCGTATTCTTTTTTACACTTGTGAAACAAGAGAATACTTCTATCTATCGATCGAATCATAAAAAGAGCAGCAAGCCATAATTGGTTTGCTGCTTTCTTTTTTCCTACTATAATCAAACTAAAAGTGAGGTATTTACCTTCAATTCAAGGCTCAAACGTAGATATTACAATACAATCAGAAAATAGTACAATGCTATTCATGCAAATAAACACCTCTTTTGTAGTGCAATAAAAACTCAACTTAACAAGATGGTCGACACCATGAATAACACGTTGTTAAGTATGATCCAGTTTTGAATGTTTTTCATAACATACTTGTTTTTCAATATTAT
>CAMTPD010000092.1 GCA_947074265.1 uncultured Porphyromonadaceae bacterium | reverse complement strand
ATTAACATGATCAGGACGTCTGTTTTGATAGTCAAGATAATAAGCATGTTCCCATACGTCGAAAGTAAGAATAGGAGTAAGATCTTTTGTAAGAGGATTACCTGCATTACTTTCTTTTACGATGGATAGTTTACCATCTTTGTCTTTTACCAACCATGCCCAACCAGAACCAAATAGACTGGTAGACGCTGTATTGAATTCTTTCTTAAAGTTGTCGAACGAGCCCCATGTTGCATTGATAGCTTCAGCTAGTTTGCCTTTAGGAGCTCCTCCGCCTTTTGGTTTAAATGAGTTGAAGTAAAAAGTATGATTCCAAACCTGAGCAGCATTATTAAAAATAGGGCCTTCAGATTCTTTTATAATTGTAACCAAATCCGCATTTTCAAACTTTGTGCTTTGAATAAGATTATTCAAATTATTTACATAAGCTTGATGGTGTTTGCCATAGTGAAAGTTGATTGTCTCTTCACTGATTACAGGTTCCAATGCATTGTTTGCATACGGCAATTTTGGTAATTCAAATTTCATGACAGTATCATTTTGTGTGTAATTATTAGGCGACGAAGCTAAAAGCATCGTACACAGCATAAATGTGAACATGATCGTAACATTTTGCAGTTCGTAAGTATAACATCGAATCTTCAAAAAAGGTTTTCAAATATGTTCGAAACTTTATACGATTAAACTTTTCACTAGTTCTTTTGGTTGTATAGAGAATTAATAACTATATTTACATCCGACGAGAACATCTCTTGTTTTGAAGATGTGAGTATTGTTGTCTTTTAAATTATAATAACATGAATCAAAAATTTTTCTTGGCTGCAATGTCAATCAGAAATCATGCAAACTCTATCAGCAAACGTGTAGTAGGTCTTTTGGCTATGGACCAAACTGGTTATTTCTACAAAGTATTGTATGAAAACAACGAGTTTCAGTATTTCAAAATCAGTATGCAAAATGCAGAAATCGTTTATATCGCACCGATAAACGAAGAAATCTAATTAGTGAAAAGAAACTTTTTGTACAGGTAAGCTGGCGGGGTACCACTCTGGTACTCCTGGTTACCTCGGCAAAAGGTTTTATCTTCATTTTAATCATGCATCTACTCTTTCACTTTTACTCAAAAGTGGCAGAGTTTTTTTTTGCCCTTATCTCAACGTTTTTTGATTGTTTCATTGTTTTGTAAATCAATTAATTTGTATTATTGTGCGGCAATGAGTTTTGTTAACTAGTTGTTTAAGCGTATGAAGAAATCAAGGCTACAAAATTACGTATGCGTGCAAGTATGCATTAGCTTGCTGCTTATTTGTGTTTGCTGCGCCGGAAAGAGCGAGAAGCACATGAAAGAAGAAAATGATGTCGGAGAAGTAGGAGAGACTACAGGCGATGTAAAGTTGGACGAGAAAGGAGTCGAGATTATTGATCTGGGATCTAACTACAAACTATCGAACGAACCGTTCCCCATGAGTGAGATCGTGGATGCCTCCGATGTGCAATATATAAAGTTGGAAACGACAGACGATGCTTTGCTTCCTTTACTCGGACAAATGAAAGTTGTCGATGATCAAATATTTTTGACAGAGCCATACGCCTTTCAGTATGTTTATCAATTTAACAAGAACGGTAAGTTTATCAACAGGATTGGAAAAATTGGTCAAGGGCCGGGTGAATACAAGTTGGCTATGGGTTTTACGGTTGATGACACATCAGTTTATCTCCCTATAATTGACGCAAATTATATGTACGTGTATGATCGAAATGGAAACTATGAAAGAAAGATCGAAGGATGTCTTTATACACAGAGCCTTACTAGCCGAAATGATAAGCTGATATTAGCACGAGGCCAACATTGTTATAATCAGGATATTTTCTCATTTCTTATTTTTGATAAAACTGGGAAATTGGAATATAAACATAAACCAGAGGTATCAAATGGCCTTATTAATCAAAATCGTTGGTCATTTAGTTATCAAACTACACCAATTACACAAACTAAAGAGCATATCTTATTATTTGAAATAGTAGACAATTATATTTATGAAGTAACAGATCAACTACACAGGCCTTATTATAAGATAGATATGGGTGCATATGCAATGCCGTTGAAATACATCTCAAAAACATCAGTAGATAAAAAAGATTATTTTAGATATTTTTCGTTGATCGGATTGTTTGAGACTTCTAATGACATTCTCTTTAGGATAGGTTATGGGTATGAGTTTTCAGATAATTGCATTGCACGATTTAATAAGCAAAGCAAGAAGGTTCAATTTTGGAAACAACCCGAATATCTGGGAGAGAAGCAAAACGATATTTTATATAACGATATAGACGGTGGTCCATCGTATGTGATTCGTAACAATTTGGATGACCCCAACTATCTTTATGTATTGATCTATCCGCATATGGCAGAAAAGTATTTGGAGAAATGGCGCGACAAAACGGTTAAGTATCCTGAGAAGCGTGCCGAGCTTTGTAAATTACTTTCGCAAATGCAGGAAGAAGACAATCCGATTCTGGTATTGTATAAGAAAAAATAAGGCAGTAGTATCGAACCGCTTTTACGAAGACGTAATCGTCCGATGCCGGTCTGACAATTATTTCTTCATTAGGTTTTTATGAGAACGTCGTTAGGTTTTTGTGCAAACCTTATTAGCTTTTTCCGGAATCGTAGTAAGGTTTTTCGTAGCATAAAACGAGTAGAGAATCGGCATTGTTGCTGAACAATCGGGAAGGGGAGTTGTTTTTCTAACAGATTACAGAAAATAACCGGTCGTCTTATCTTAAAAACTGGAAGTAAACTAGTAGGAAATCTCGATAAGTTCGTTATTTTTGTACTCAACAATTCTAATTAGTAATTTAATATTTGAAATGACGAAGAAAGTTGGAAATCTAATCCCAAACACATTCTTTATCTCAAAAGGAAGTGGGGAGTCTGATCTTGAGAAGCATGCAGGATCATATCACATGGCGTTGTATGATGCAGGGATCTCAGACTTTAATATTATGACTTACTCGTCGGTTCTACCGGCAACTGCACACATCATCACCATGGACGAAATTGATCTTCCTCCATTTGGTTCAGAGATGAAAACAATTATGTCCGTATCTCACGGGTATCAAGATGAGTTCGTGTCGGCAGGTGTTGTATACGCTTGGATGTACAAGGATGAGAACTTTGATGAGAAAGTAGGCGGATTGGTTTGTGAGGTAAGTGGTCGTTACCGTATCGAAGAGCTAGAGTCTCGTTTGATTCGTGTAATCAACGATTTGCACCAAAAAACATACAGCCAGTATTATTTGGGAGAACTTAACTTCATTACGGAAGGTATCACAATCGAAAAGAGATACGGAACAGCTCTTGCTGCTCTTTGTTTCGTAGATTTCTTGCTTCCAGACGCTGAGTAATTCTGAAAGAGACAAACGATAGTTAAGCTGTCTGCATTTACCTTTATCGGTAAAGCAGGCAGCTTTTTTTATGTAGATATAGAAGAAAAAAACTTTGATTGTACTCATTTCAAAGTTAACTTTGTTGTCTAATATAAAAACGAGAAACGATGAAATATATAGGAGCTCATGTGAGTGCGTCCGGAGGTGTTGAAAATGCGCCACTGAATGCAGCCGCAATCGGAGCGAAGGCTTTTGCGCTGTTTACGAAGAATCAAAAACAATGGAAAGCAGCTCCACTTACCCAAAAGAGTATCAAAGCTTTTAGAGACAATTGTGAAAAGTTTGAATTTACACCGGCACAGATTCTTCCACACGACAGTTATCTGATCAACCTGGGGCATCCCGAAGAAGAGGGGTTGACTAAATCGCGAGAGGCATTTCTTGATGAGATGCAACGTTGCGAACAACTAGGGCTAGATAGACTCAATTTCCACCCGGGTAGCCATTTGAAGAAAATGACCGAAGAGGAATGTTTGGCTCGTATTGCCGAGTCGATCAATCTTACGCTGGATAAAACAACAGGGGTGATGGCTGTAATTGAAAACACAGCCGGGCAGGGTTCGAATCTTGGGTATAAATTCGAGCAGCTGGCTTACATCATCGACCGTGTCGAAGATAAGTCGCGCGTAGGAGTTTGCCTCGATACGGCACACACGTTGGCTTCCGGCTACGACCTTACTTCGCGTATGGCCATCGACGAAACATTTCGCGAATTTGAAGAAACGGTTGGTTTTCAGTATCTCAAAGGAATGCATATCAATGATTCGAAAAAAGAATTAGCTACACGTGTAGACCGTCATGATAGCCTGGGTAAGGGCTTTATGGGAATGGACGTCTTTGACTTTATCATGAACGATGATCGTTTTGATAACATTCCGCTTATTCTCGAAACACCGGACGAATCGTTGTGGGCCGAAGAAATTCAGCTGCTATATTCACTACAACGAAATAAATAATATAAATAACTGCCCGAAGTGATGCCGCAAATCATCGTTTCGGGCAGTCGCTATTGAAGCGAATAGATAACGAATGAACCCAAGACTTTTTTATTTCAATTCGGACAATGACCTGGCTGTAGCCAATAAAAGTCCGTATTATATGCCTCCGGCACGTATCGTGAAGATGAAACGCGATTTGGCCGTATTGCCCGTGTACTTTGCCCGAGAAAACGATATCGTTGCCGTAGAAGCGCTACCTCACGATAACTTCATATCCTCTTTGTCTGAGGTACTCGATTACCAAGTCGATTATAGAACCTTGGCAGATATCGAAGCAGCAGAACTTCCTAAACTCACGTTTCTTCATCCCTGGGGCTGGAGTCCTTCATCTCATTTGGCCTTAGCACCGCTTAAATCCTATTGCGATGAAACGTTTCAATCTCATCCCGTAGCGCAATGGAGCGACGTTCACTATGAAATATATGGCAAAGGAGTTGTGGTAGATTTATTACCGCATCTGCTGCAAAAGCTAGCACCTTATCAAATCAACTTCGTACCCAAGCGTTGTACTTCGATCGAAGAAATTGAGCATGAAGCTGCCCTGCGTAGTGTGGTTGTGAAGGCTCCTTGGTCGGGGGCAGGCAAGGGAGTACGTTTTATGCACAGCGAGCTTACCCGTTTCGAGCGAGAGTGGAGTAAGGGAGTGCTCAAGCAACAAGGTTTTGTAACAGTTGCAACATTGCTCGAGAAGGTACACGATTTTGCCATGCAATTTTACATACATCCCGATGGGCAGATCGAGTATCTGGGCATTTCGCTTTTCTTTACCAATGAGCATGGTGCTTATGTGGGCAACCATGTGATGAGTCAGACCGAGTTATATGCATCACTAAAAAGTTATCTGGACGATACGGTTGCGTCTGCAACTTTCGACGCGGAGTTTGCAACCATTCGCGATACTTATCTATCACTACTCCCTCAATTGATCGGGCGTAATTATTGTGGCTATTTCGGAATTGATATGATGCTGATACGCGATGCCGATCGTAGCATTCGCATTCATCCGATGGTCGAGATCAACTTGCGTTGCAACATGGGTATCTTGAGTAGTGAAATCTACAATAGGATTGTACATTCCAAAGCCAAGGGGCGAATGATTATCGATCATGCACCATCGGCAGAAGCATTGCGTACAAAGCTTGAGGAACTAAAACAGGAGTACCCTACAATAATCGGAGAAGGCAAGGTGCAGTCGGGCTTCTTCGCACTTACACCCATCTGTGTCGATTCGCTGTATTGTGCTTACCTCATCTTAGATAATACCGGAGTATTACAAGAATAATAGAAGAGGAAACGCATTAATCGGTATTTTTTTACGACAAATAGCGGTTATTGCGTTTTTCTGGTTTGTTTTGTTATATTTGTTTATTCATTAAACAAAATACCGAATAAAACACTTTACGTGAATATATAATTATACAGTGAAGCTCATGAAGTCTGACAGCTTAGTAATCATACCGACATACAACGAGATCGAGAACATCGAGAACATCATTCATACAGTAAAAAAGCTGTCAAAGGCTTTTGATATACTTATCATAGATGACGGTTCGCCCGATGGAACGGCTCAAGCAGTAAAGAGACTGCAAGAACAATATGTCGACACCCTTTTTATCATCGAAAGAGCAGGAAAACAAGGTCTGGGTACTGCCTATATCTGTGGGTTCGAATGGGCTTTGAAACATGGCTATGACTATGTTTTTGAGATGGATGCCGATTTCTCGCACAATCCGTCTGATTTGCTGAAGCTATACAATGCTTGTGCAAACGAAGGAAACGACGTAGCCATTGGTTCTCGTTACAGCAATGGCGTGAACGTAGTAAACTGGCCGCTATCGCGTGTGTTGATGTCGTATTTTGCTTCTGTATATGTACGTTTTATCACGGGTATGAAGATTGCTGATACAACAGCAGGCTTCAAATGTTATAGACGTAAAGTGTTGG
>CAMTPD010000091.1 GCA_947074265.1 uncultured Porphyromonadaceae bacterium | reverse complement strand
AAATTGAGATTCAAGAGCGATGGGCTAAACTTAACCCTGAAACCGGAGAAATTCAGTTCAGAAACATTATTGGTCGTCTGAAGTCGGAGGTTTCCGTTATTGATAAATATAGAAATAATAAGTAATAAGATATGGCTACGAAAGGAGTTGTAAAAGGTATCGTCTCGAATCTTGTAACACTAGAGGTAGATGGTCCTGTTGCACAAAATGAAATATGTTTTATCTCTGTAGGCGAAGATAAGCTGATGTCAGAGGTAATCAAGGTGGTTGGTAAAAATGCTTATGTACAGGTATTTGAGAGCACACGAGGTATGCGCGTAGGAGATACTGCCGAATTTGCAGATCATATGTTAGAGGTAACACTTGGTCCGGGTATGTTATCAAAAAACTACGATGGCTTGCAAAATGACCTTGATAAAATGGATGGCGTATTCCTTAAACGAGGAGACTATACATTTGCCTTAGACAATGATAAGTTATGGGATTTCATCCCATTAGCAAAGGTTGGTGATAGTGTTGTTGCAGGCGACTGGTTAGGACAAGTCGATGAAAATAAACAGCCACACAGAATTATGGTTCCATTCAAACTAGAAGGAACATATACTGTAAAAAGTGTTGCGAAAGAAGGACAATATACAATCAATGATACCATTGCTGTAATAACAGATGCAGAAGGAAATGATATCAATGTGACCATGGTACAAAAATGGCCAGTAAAAAGAGCCAATCTTTGTTACACCAATAAGCCGAGACCATACAAACTACTTGAAACAGGAGTACGTACAATTGATACAATCAATCCGATTGTAGAAGGCGGTACAGGCTTTATTCCAGGTCCTTTTGGTACAGGTAAAACGGTTTTGCAGCATGGTATATCAAAGCAAGCAGAAGCAGATATCGTAATCATTGCAGCTTGTGGTGAACGTGCTAATGAGGTTGTAGAGGTGTTTGCAGAGTTCCCTCACTTGGATGACCCACACACTGGTCGTAAATTGATGGAACGTACCATTATTATTGCAAATACATCCAACATGCCGGTGGCAGCTCGGGAAGCGTCAGTATATACAGCCATGACGATAGCTGAATATTATAGAACAATGGGATTGAAGGTGTTATTGATGGCCGATTCAACATCTCGTTGGGCACAAGCACTTCGTGAGATGTCTAACCGTCTTGAAGAACTTCCTGGACCAGATGCATTCCCGATGGACTTGTCTGCAATTATCGCAAACTTCTATGCACGTGCAGGGTTCGTTCATCTAAATAACGGTGAAACAGGATCTGTAACCTTTATCGGTACCGTTTCTCCAGCAGGGGGTAACTTGAAAGAACCGGTTACAGAGAATACAAAGAAGGTAGCACGTTGTTTTTACGCACTTGAACAAGAGCGTGCAGATAGAAAACGTTATCCGGCGATCAATCCGATTGATAGCTACTCAAAATACCTAGAATATCCAGAATTTGCAGACTATATCGTTACGAAAGTAAATGAAGAATGGATTCCGAAAGTAAATGAGATCAAAACACGTATGCAACGTGGTAAAGAGATTGCTGAACAGATCAATATCCTTGGTGACGATGGTGTTCCTGTAGAATATCACGTTACATTTTGGAAATCAGAATTGATTGACTTCGTTATTTTGCAACAAGATGCATTCGATAATATCGACTCACTCACACCGCTTGAGCGTCAAAGCTATATGCTAGATCTTATCGTAGATGTTTGTAGAGCAGACTTTCAATTTGAAGGTTTCCTAGAAGTTATCGAATACTTTAAACAAATGATCAACTTAATGAAACAAATGAACTACTCTGAGTTTAATAGTGATCAGTTTAATGAGTATCGCAAAAAGATTGATGAACTTGTAGCAGAGAAAAGAGTTGCACTAGCTTAAAGTGTTACTTTATATTTGCACAAAAAACATTGAATATGGCAGCAAAAGCATTTCAAAAGATATATACAAAGATTACTCAAATTACAAAGGCTACTTGTACGTTGAAAGCTACAGGAGTAGGTTATGATGAACTTGCATCTATAGACGGACGCCTAGCGCAGGTAGTTAAAATTATGGATGATGAAGTAACACTTCAAGTATTTGCCGGTACAGAAGGTATCAAAACAAATGCAGAAGTGGTATTTATGGGCAAGGCCCCATCATTGAAGGTTAGTGAGCAGCTAGCCGGTCGTTTCTTCAATGCTTACGGAGACCCAATTGATGGAGGTCCTATTCCTGAAGGATTCGATATTGAAATTGGCGGTCCATCTGTAAACCCTGTGCGTAGAAAACAGCCATCAGAGCTTATCGCAACAGGTATAGCAGGTATCGACCTTAACAATACACTCGTAACCGGACAAAAGATTCCATTCTTTGCCGATCCCGATCAACCATTCAACCAAGTAATGGCAATGGTAGCCATGCGTGCTAAGAGTGATAAAATTATCCTTGGAGGTATGGGTATGACCAACGATGACTACCTATATTTTAAGAATGTATTTAGCAATGCCGGAGCACTAGACCGTATTGTGAGCTTTATCAATACCACAGAAGACCCTTCTGTAGAGCGTTTGCTTATTCCGGATATGTCACTTGCAGCTGCCGAATATTTTGCGGTAGAGAAGAATGAGAAAGTTCTTGTGTTGCTTACGGATATGACCAACTACGCTGATGCCTTGGCAATCGTATCTAACCGTATGGATCAAATTCCATCAAAAGACTCTATGCCGGGTTCGTTGTATTCCGACCTTGCTAAGATCTACGAAAAAGCAGTTCAGTTTCCGGAAGGAGGTTCTATTACCATTATTGCGGTAACAACACTTTCTGGTGGTGATATTACACACGCTGTACCTGACAATACAGGATATATCACAGAAGGACAGCTTTATTTGAGACGTGATAGTGACGTTGGTAAAGTTATTGTAGACCCATTCCGAAGCTTGTCTCGTTTGAAACAGTTGGTTACCGGTAAGAAAACAAGAGAAGACCACCCACAAGTAATGAATGCAGCAGTACGTTTGTATGCAGATGCTGCCAATGCAAAAACAAAAATGGAAAACGGTTTTGATCTTACAGATTACGACATGAGAACATTAGCTTTTGCAAAAGACTACTCTGAAAAATTACTTGCGATCGACGTAAATCTTGATACAACAGAAATGCTAGATGTAGCTTGGGAACTTTTTTCAGAGCACTTTA
Organism: uncultured Porphyromonadaceae bacterium; assembly: GCA_947074265.1. Lineage (GTDB taxonomy): Bacteria > Bacteroidota > Bacteroidia > Bacteroidales > CAMTPD01 > UBA12018. The sequence goes on along the minus strand of CAMTPD010000091.1, from coordinate 3,209 downwards.
CACCAGCAGAGGTTAATATCAAACAAAGCCTCGTTGATAAATATTGGAAAAAGTAAAACCTTGCAATTATGGCTATAAAGTTTCAATATAATAAAACATCGCTTCAGCAGTTGGAAAAACAACTTAAGATGCGTGAGAGGGCTCTACCTACCATAAAAAGTAAGGAAAGTGCTCTGCGTATGGAAGTGAAGAAAACAAAAGATGAAGTAAATACATTGGAACTTAAGCTGGAAAACGAAATCCGTAGTTATGAAAACATGTCAGAACTATGGAATGAATTTGATCCCAATTTAGTACGGATCAAAGACGTTGACCTTTCGACTAAGAAGATTGCCGGAGTTGTAGTTCCGGTTCTTAACGATATTACATTCGAGATTGGTCGTTATAGTCTTTTTAGTTCTCCGGCTTGGTTCGCCGATGGAGTTTCTCTGATCAAAACATTAGCACAATACGGTATTGAAGCTGAGTTTTCAACATTGAAGCTAGATCTTTTAGAGCACGCTCGTAAAAAGACAACTCAAAAAGTAAACTTGTTTGAGAAAGTTCAGATTCCTGGTTATAAAGATGCAATTAGAAAGATCAAGCGATTCATGGAAGATGAAGAAAGTCTTTCTAAGTCATCTCAAAAAATCATGCGTGCAAATCAAGAGAAACGAAAAAGAATGGAGGAGGCTGTATGATAGAGAAAATGTCAAAATATGGCTTTTTGATATATCACAAAGAGTACGCTCAGTTTTTGTCTGATATCAGCGAACTAGGAGTAGTACACGTGATTGAGAAAGACGATAAAGCCGCAGATGAACAATCTGATCAAATTACATTACTTCTTTCTTTATCAAGGAGATATGCAAAAGCTTGTAAAGATCTACATAAAATAGGAAGCGAAGAGAAATCAAATGTATTCGCTCCTGCAGATAAATCGAGTGAAGGCAACGATCTCTTAACAGAATTTGAAAAGCAGATTGAACTGAAGCATAGTTTGTTTCAACGTCAGCAAATCATCGAAAAAGAGTTGGATCGCTTAGATATTTGGGGCGATTTCGATATCACTACCATTGATAAATTAGAAAACGAAGGTTGGCACATTAATTTCTATTGCACGCCAGAATCTAACTTCGATGCAGAGTGGCTCAATGATTTTCACGCGATAGAGGTAGGACGCATTGGTTCGATGATTTATTTTGTCACAGTAACCAAGGTTAAACACCCGGAGATCGATGCAGAAAGTATTAAGTACGGTAATAAGTCGTTTAGCAGTCTGAAGGACGAATACCAAGCAAATGTCAAAGAGATCAAGCAAATTGATGCCGAACTCGCAATCTTTGCTCAAAAGAACTACAATACATTATGCTTCGAAGGATCTAAGATTTCGGATAAGCTTGACTTTGAAAAAGTCTTGCTTGCAACAGAAACCGATCCCGATTCAAAATTGATGATTTTAGAAGGATGGGTACCGGTAAGCAAAGAAAAGCCATTGGTAGAATACCTTCAATCCAAAGGCATCTTGTTTGTCACTGATGTATCGCGACCTAAAGATAAAGTACCGGTATTGCTAAAGAATAACAAATTCTCACGATTGTTTGAGATGATCGGAGAGCTTTACTCTTTACCAAATTACAACGAATGGGATTTAACACCATTCTTTGCACCGTTCTTTGTCATGTTTTTCGGACTTTGTTTGGGCGATTGTGGTTACGGACTATTATTCGTAATTCTTTCGATCATCCTAATGCGAAAAGTCGATCCAAGCTTAAAACCAATCTTCCAGCTTTCCTGCTGGTTAGGATTAGGAACTGTGATATTCGGTTTTATCAGTGGTACCTTCTTCGGTATTCCATTGTTGGAGGTAGATTGGGCATGGATACAAAGTGCAAAACGATTTATGCTAGACTCTAATCAGCTCTTTAACTTTGCCTTGATCCTTGGAGGTGTACAAATCCTCTTTGGTATGGTATTGAAAGCAATTAGTCGCTGGTCTCGTTTTGGATTTAAATACTCAATTGATCCGTTTGGTTGGATTCTATGTCTTGTTGGTAACGGTATCGTTTTTGGTTTAGGTCATATCGGCAAACTATCACCAGAGCACACTACAATTGCTCACTATGTAGTTTCGGGTATCGGCTTAGCAATGATGCTATTATTCAATGATCCGGAGGCAAGTGTCTTATCAAACATTGGAGGAGGTCTGTGGGGACTTTACAACCGACTTACCGGTATATTAGGAGATATGTTATCATACATCCGTCTATTTGCACTAGGTATTTCCGGTTCTGTGATGGGATTGGTATTTAATCAATTAGCCATTAATATGGCCCCGGATATTCCTGTGGTAGGACAGCTTGTGATGATTTTCATCCTTTTGTTTGGTCACTCAATGAATATCTTCATGTCGTCGTTAGGAGCCTTTGTGCACCCAATGCGTCTAACTTTTGTAGAATTTTATAACAACTCAGGTTTTGAAGGCGGAGGTAAGAAATACAATCCTTTCGCTAAAAAAGCCAAAGCAAATTGATTTATTAACAACTAAATAATTTTTAAATTATGGAACCTATTTTATTGGCTTACATTGGTATTGGTTTAATGTTGGGACTTTCTGGTATTGGTAGTGCTATTGGTGTTACAATTGCAGGTAATGCTGCGGTTGGTGCAATAAAAAAGAACCCAGATGCATTTGGTAACTATATGGTATTAAGTGCGATGTCAGGTACACAAGGTTTGTACGGTTTCCTAGGTTATTTCCTTTTGGCCGGTAAATTAACTTCAGCAATCACTCCGGTTCAATCTGCGGCTATCTTTGGTGCAGGTTTGGGTGTAGGTTTGGTTTGTTTGCTTTCAGCTGTACGTCAAGGACAAGTTTGTGCAAACGGTATTGCAGGTATCGGATCAGGATATGACTTGTTTGGTAAAACAATGATTCTTTCTGTATTCCCAGAACTTTATGCAATCGTATCTCTTGCAGCATTGTTCTTGATTGGTCAATCAATCTAATAAGACAAATACATTACTTAATATAAACACGATTATGTATAATTAACGATACTAGTGTTGCTATGTAACTCATTATTTATACATTGCACATGCACAAATCGTGTTTTCATAAGAAATGTGTTACACACATTGGAAAGTGCTTTATTCGTGAGAATAGAGCACTTTTTTTGTGTAATTTTTTTACATTTGAATAAAAAACACACCATGTCTATAATACGTAC
>CAMTPD010000090.1 GCA_947074265.1 uncultured Porphyromonadaceae bacterium | reverse complement strand
TGATGTATGCTGATACAGATAAGAGTAAAGTCTTGCTAACTTTAAATTAAACACGCCAAGAAGCATTTTGTTCGGACGAGAAGGGTTAACGAGCGGACCAAGTATATTAAATAACGTACGCACTCCTAACGATTTGCGAGCAGGAGCTACCCTTTTCATCGCTTCATTAAACAATGGTGCATGTAAATACGCTACTCCGGAGGTTTCTATCGAACGTTTTAACACATTTTCATCATTCGTAAATTTAATTCCCAAATGCTCTAAAACATTAGATGCTCCACTAATCGAAGATGCTCCAAAGTTTCCGTGTTTGGCAACGTTATATCCTGCGCCCGCCGTAACAAAGCACGAAAGCGTAGAGATATTAAATGTATTTTTATGATCACCACCGGTACCAACAATGTCAATGGCATCAAATTCTTTCAAATCTACAGGGCGCGTCATCATCAACAAAGCTTCACGAAAACCAAAAAGCTCTTGAATGGTAATGCTACGCATGAGATATGTAGTAAGAAAAGCAGAAATCTGACTGTCGTTGTATTTTCCTTCAGCCATATTGATAAGAACATTTCGAGCCTCCTCTTGCGAAAGAGTCTGATGTTCGATAAGTCTATTGAGTAAACTTTTCATGTGTTTATTGCTTTAGGAAGTTAAAAACCATCTCTTTACCTTGCGGAGTTAATACAGATTCCGGGTGAAACTGAATACCGTGAACATCAAATTCTTTATGCTTCAATGCCATAATGATTCCTTCATCATCTGTTGCTGTAACCGCAAGTTCACTAGGAAAGCCATTCGTATTTACAGCCCATGAATGGTAACGTCCTACTTCCAACTCAGAAGATAATCCTTCAAATAACACGTCATTATCTACTACTTGAATATGCGAACTAATTCCATGAAAAACAGAAGGTAGGTTAATCAACGAAGCTCCGAAGGCTTCGCCAATAGCCTGATGCCCCAAACAAACACCAAGTATACTCTTTTGAGGAGCAAATCGCTTGATCAGCGGTAGAAGCAATCCGGCTTCGGATGGAATACCCGGTCCTGGCGAGAGAATTATCTTATCAAATCGCTCTACATCATCAAGTGATATGCAATCGTTGCGATGCACTTCAACATCGGTATAGCCAAGCTCTCTTACAAGATGATACAAATTGTATGTAAAAGAGTCGTAATTGTCAAATAATAAAATCTTTTTCATTGTTGTAGTCTTGTATTAATAAAGTGTTTCGGCCATATCAATTGCTTTTTTCAAAGCTCCTAGTTTATTATTTACTTCTTGCAATTCACTTTCAGGATTTGACTTAGAAACAACTCCTGCGCCTGCCTGATAGTATAATTTATTGCCTTTACTTACAAAAGAACGAATGGTTATTGCTTGATTGATATTACCATTGAGTCCGATATACCCAATACAGCCTCCATAAGCTCCACGGTCATGTACCTCTAGCTCGTCTATAAGTTGCATTGCTCTGATCTTTGGTGCTCCAGAAAGTGTTCCGGCAGGAAACGAATCGGCCAATACTTTGATTGGATTAAAACCCTGAGGCAATACCCCACGAACACGAGATACCAAGTGAATTACATGTGAGTAGAAATGTACTTCCTTGAAGAAATCGATCGAAACCGATTCTGCATTGCGACTTAAGTCATTACGCGCCAAATCGACCAACATTACATGCTCTGCATTTTCTTTCGGATCCTTCAACAACTCTCTACCCAACTCGGCATCCTTCTCAGGATCGCCTGTGCGACGAAAAGTTCCTGCAATCGGGTCGATGTAAACACTATTGTCTGTAATGCGGCAGTGCGTTTCGGGCGAAGATCCGAATACTCGGAACGAACCGAAGTCGAAGTAAAACAAGTAGGGCGACGGGTTGATCGAGCGAAGAGCGCGGTACACCATAAAGTCATCTCCTTGAAACTCCTGCACAAATCTACGTGAAAGTACCAACTGGAATACGTCTCCACGGTTGCAATGCTCAATGCCTTTGCGTACCATTTCTTTGTACTTATCACCATCGATAGTAGAGTACTCTTCTCCTTTTACAGAGAAACCATACGAAGCAAAATTGCGGCACATCAAAAGCGTTTCAATTTCTTCCATACGAGAAGCTTCACCTTCTTCTACATTCTCAATAATGGTAAGCTCGTTTTTATAATGATCGACAACCAAGACAAAACGATAGAAAATATAGTACATATCCGGAATTGCCAATTCGCTTTTCTTCGGATTCTGAGGAAGTGATGTTTCGAAATAACGTGTAGAATTGTAAGATGTAAAGCCAAAGAACCCATTCGCTTCGAAAGCTATATCATGCTCACTTTCAACTTTAAATCTGCCAATAAATTTATTTAGGCAATTTGTAAGAGATAAACCTTCTTTAATCGTATAAACAACCTCTGATTCGTCAGAGTAATGTTCTGTTACTTGATTATTTTCAAGCTTAAAGAAAGCGCGAGGTTCAACTCCGATCAACGAATAACTATTCTCGTGTCCACGTGAATCGGAGCTTTCAAGCAATGCCGACTCCGGAAATAAATCACGGAGCTTCAAATAAATAGAAACCGGCGTTTGCAAATCGGCAAGTAGCTTTTTGCTATGGGATTTTATATTGACTTTCATACCAACAATTCTAATATCGTTTATTTCATCGAACGTTTTTGCATTGCAGCAACATACGTTTCCATATCTTTATCTCCACGACCCGAAACCGTAAGAACAACAACATCATCCGGCGCAAAATCTTTGCGTTTCAACACAGCCAATGCGTGTGATGATTCCAAAGCAGGAATGATACCTTCTACGCGTGTCAATTCAAAAGCTGCATCCAATGCTTCCTCGTCATTAACAGCCAATACGCGAACACGTCCGGTATGAGCAAGGTGTGCATACATAGGTCCGATACCCGGATAGTCAAGTCCTGCAGAAATAGAATAAGGCTCAACTACTTGCCCGTTTTCATCTTGCATTACCAACGTTTTGCTTCCGTGAAGTACACCAATCTTTCCTAATTGAATCGTTGCTGCTGTGTGTCCGGTTTCAATACCTAAACCACCTGCTTCAGCTAATAAAATCTCTACATCTTCGTCATCAAGGAAGTGATAAATTGTACCTGCAGCATTGCTACCACCACCAATACAAGCGATCAAGTAATCAGGATTTTCTCTACCTTCTTTTTCTTTCAATTGCTTTTTGATCTCTTCGCTAATGATTGATTGTAATTTAGCAACCATATCAGGATAAGGGTGAGGTCCTACAACCGAACCGATGATATAGAATGTATCTTCCGGATTACAACACCAGTCTCTGATTGCTTCATTTGTCGCATCTTTCAATGTCATACTTCCCGATGTTGCAGCTACTACTTTCGCACCCAACATTTGCATCTTTTGCACATTGATATGCTGACGCTCAACGTCTGTCTTGCCCATGTAAACAATACACTCAAGACCCATCAACGCACACACCGTAGCCGTAGCAACACCGTGCTGACCTGCGCCTGTTTCTGCGATAATACGCTTTTTACCCATACGCTTAGCCATCAAGATCTGACCTATTGTATTGTTGATTTTGTGTGCACCTGTGTGGTTAAGGTCTTCTCTTTTCAAGTAAATCTTGCAGCCGTAAAGTTCTGATAAGCGGTTTGCATAGTAAAGCGGACTAGGACGTCCTACATAATCGCGAAGCAATTGATGAAACTCTTCTTGAAATGAAGGATCGGCCAACTCTTTCAAGTATCTGTTTTTCAAATCCTCTACACATTGGTTTAGCACTTCTGGGATATATGCTCCACCAAACTCGCCGTAATAACCTGCTTCATTTACATTGTACTTGCTCATAATCGTATATTTTTTGTTTTTTTAATTCTTGAATGGGATAAAACGAAAAAAGGCCTGTCGTGAGTTACGACAGACCTTTAAATTCAGTTCTTATATCTTCTAGGTATATAGACAGGTCGACTTCCTCACATCTCTAAGAGTTGCAAGTGCCACCACCAAAATCTATTTACCATTTGTGTATACATAACGTATCTACTTTCTTTGTTTTATTTGCGGCAAAGTTATAAACTATTTTCAGTAATCAAACACTTTTGAATAAAAAAAGTTTACAACTCCCGCTTTCACTCTTCAAAAAGAAACTAAATCATCAATTCTTCTTACTGATAATCAATGTAGACGGCATGTCTTGCAACGCTACATTCTCCGTATTGGAAAGCTTATTCCATGCTTGATAACTAATTACCATAAATGCATTCGGACGTTTAAAGGCTTCCGTTAGAGTAATGTTTACGAAGCGGAAACGAGCTTCTTCATTTTCGAGCTGACGTAATACCGAATATACATGCTGATTCTCTTCTGTTTCGGGCAAACTACTTACTACTAAAACAGAAGCTCTACTTGATGCTGCGAGCGACTTTGCATAGTCGAGCATAAACAAGTCTCGCGGATCCTCTAAAATCATTAATACGGTAGCAATGGAAGTAAAACCTCTATTCACAAAAACTCCCACTGTACATTGTGTTTGCTTGATGAACATCTTCGTTTTATCTTTTAGCAAATCGCCGGGATAAAACCACGATTCTTTAGGTTTCAATGGTCCAAACATATTCATCAAATGGTTTTTCTGACGAGTAACTTCTATATCCGAAGGTACATTTGACATCGAAATACCCGCTCCAACGAGTAAGAAATCAAAGCTTTCAGCATTTACCATATCGACAATCTCTTGTCCGGCATTATTTGATATTCCATACTTTGTATGTAGATCTACACTCATTTCTCGTGCAGCTTCACGTATCGGTCCAAAACTTACACGTTCAAGTTCTCCAACCATCAGCGGATTCACATCGGTTCCTACTGTAAGGTGAAGTGCTGTAATTGAAGTATCTTTTCTTACATTGTAGAACAGGCGCGTTGCAATCTCTAATAAAACCTTTCCATTTTTAGCTCTACCAAACGATAACAAGACTTTCACACCTCCCACTTTATGGAATAGTTTCGATACATGCATCTTGCGTTTCTCTCGAGCTTTATAAATAACATCGATAAGAGATACGAGCGGACTTGTCATAAAGGTTGTAACAAGTGTCATCAACACAAGCATTACAAATATAGGCGGTGTTAGAATTCCCATTTCGTATCCGATAGTTAGCACAACTAGCTCCATCAAACCACGGGTATTCATAAAGGCTCCGATATAAAAACTATTTTTCCAGTTTTCACCAACCACACGAGCCGAAATCGCTGCGCCACCAAACTTACCAATAATTGCAACAAAGATTACCAACAAACACATGCCAATAAGACCCGGTTCATTGAGCAAACCAAGATCGGTACGCAATCCGGTAGAAACGAAGAAGAGAGGTAACAACAACGAAAGCGAAACGTCTTCAACCTTTTCGGTCATAATCTTTCTAAATTCAACATTCGATGGCATCACAACACCTGCTATGAAAGCTCCAAACAAAGCGTGCAAACCTAGAATCTCTGTAAAATAGGCAGAAATAATCAACACCATAAAGATTGAAGCAACCATTCCTTTGTTCAATACCTCTTTGTTGTGATACAAATTTCCTAATATGCGAAGAAACGGTCTCACGACCATAAACATAATCACAATATAAAGGATGGAAAAGAATATATTATACAAAGCACTTAGCATAGAACCCGCTTGCGCAATGGCGATTACTACTGCAAGTAAACACCAAGCAGTAACATCTCCATTGGCTGCACTCGCTAAAGTGATAGTCCCTAAATGCGATTTGGTCATCCCTTTCTCTTGAATAATACGTGCCAATACCGGAAAGGCGGTAATACTCATCGACACCCCAATAAACAATGCAAACGAAACAAAGGGCGTGCTTTTGTAGGCATATGCATCGTAAAAAAAGTAAGCAAGGAGCATTCCTAAAAAGAAAGGAACAATGGTAGAAGTATGACTAATCAAGACAGTCTCTCGCAATCGTTTGCGCACCTCTGTTATATCTAACTCCATCCCAATAGCAAACATAAACAAAACTAGACCAAACTGGCTTAGAATCGTCAGATTACCCAATGATTCGGGAGCAAACAAGAAGCCCGAAACTTCGGGGAAGAAGCGCCCCAAAATAGAAGGACCAAGAAAAATACCTGCCACAATCTCTGAGATTACGCTAGGTTGGCCTATACGAGTAAAGAGCCAGCCAAACAGTCGAGCCACCAACAAGATGGAAACTATTTGTAAGAATAAAATAGCTAGGGGCTCGCGAATGTGGTGCAATAGAGGTGTTATAAACAAATCAAACGCCGCGACCAATGTTTTGGGAGCATAGTTTATCAACTAGGAACACTCTTCTCCGCGGACAGCCTCACCAACCATCACAATATAACAAATACCCACTCCCAGAACCAGACGTGTTATCAGATAGAATATTAGTCCCGTTAGCTTCTTACC
>CAMTPD010000089.1 GCA_947074265.1 uncultured Porphyromonadaceae bacterium | reverse complement strand
CGATCTCAAACGTAGATCGTATCGAAAGCATTCGATCGCAAGGGCAATTGTTGCTCAAAGCAGAAGAAGGCAACCAAGCTCTTACGCTTTACTTCGAAGCCGATACCGTTTCGTTATCTTCCCAAGCGTATATCAATTGTACCGTACAAAAAGAAAACTGGACCACCGAGCTCCGTTTGTCCGACAACCGCACCCTTCAGCTGCCAACCCTAGGAACTACACTCGGCATAAAGAGCGAAAACATCGCACTCAACGTATCCGGATATGCTCCCTTATCGGCTCAGGTCGATTTGTCGCTGCCCATCGAAGGACGTGTAAAGGTTCATATCAACGGACTCACCGATACGCTTTGCTCCGTTTCTCACGTATCAGAAAAATACGGATACAATCACGTGGTCGATATTCATGGCTTGTATCCCGCTACTTCAAACAAAGTATACATCAGTTTGACCGATAAAGCCGGAAGCGTAAGGCTAACCGACAGCATCACTGTACAAACACAATCGCTCGGTTCCATATTATTACCAAAAATCGCGATCACAACATGCAATAAAGAACAACTCGACGGACATTTTATTTTTGTCAACTATTTAGGTGAAAGTGAAGTAGATCCTATTTGCCCGTTTGTAATGGATACCGACGGAAGTATCCGATGGCTGCTCTCGTTGAAGCAGCATCCCAAACTAGGCAACCTGAACGGAGGCTGCGGTTTTCACCGACTCCGAAACGGAAACTTTGTATGTGGAGATGTCATTTCCGGGATGATCTTCGAAATCAACCTGTGGGGAGAAGTGGTAAACGAATGGTCGCTTCGAAGCAAAGGCTACGAGTTCCATCATGAAATCATGGAGATACCAAGCGGCAACTTCATCGTCACTGTAAGCAAAACCAACAGTTATCACCTTTCGGGAGTGGCAACAATCGAAGATGTTATCGTAGAGCTCGACCGCCAAACGGGCAATGTTGTGCGCGAGTGGGACCTCAAGGAGTCGCTCGATGAATACAGAAACCTGCTCAAATCGCCCGCAATTCCGGGATACAACGATTGGGCGCACTGCAATGCAATCTTGTACGACGAAAAAGACAATACCCTGATCGTCTCGTCGCGCTTTCAGGGACTGATCAAACTTACCATGGACAATACACCCGTGTGGATCGCTTCGCCACACAAAGGTTGGGGGCAAAATCGAAAAGGAATGTCACTAGCGGGCAACTTGTTGAATCCGATCGCGGAAGACGGAACTGCCATAACCGACGCTACCGTGTTGCAAGGAGAAGCCAACACGTCGGGGTTCGACTGGTCGTGGGGAGGGCACAACCCGGTTTTATTGCCCGATGGTTCTATTCTGATGTTCGATAACGGTTTTTCCCGTTGTTACAAGGACGATAAACTATACAGCCGTGCCGTAATTTACAAGATCGATGAAACCAACAAAACCATTCGGCAGCAATGGAGTTACGGAGCGCAACGCGGCGAAGAAACCTATGCATGGGCCGTATCGGGTGTGCAGTATCTGCCTCGTACCGATCATGTATTGTTTTGTCCCGGTATCGACACGCCAAACAGCAACGGAGTGGGAGGGAAAATTATCGAGATAGACCGCGCCACCAATCAAGTTTGTTTCGAAGCCCACCTGTCTACCTATTGCAAGATTGCCTTTCACAGGGCGTTCAAACAATCAATTTATAACAACTAATAAGCCGCTTCACAAGCATCATGTATCTGTAGCTGCACTGTTTACTTGTAGGTTAATTAATGATACAACGAGCAGATATGCAAAATATATACTATCTTTGCAAGCTCAAAAAAACGAATACAAGCCGAGACGGCTACAGATACATTACATGACATTTGAAAATTTAAAACTTTCGGAAGCGCTTCTTAAAGCCGTGTCCGAGCAAGGTTATATAAATCCTACGCCTATTCAGGCAGAAGCTATCCCTATTATCTTAGAAGGTGAAGATCTTTTTGGTTGTGCCCAGACGGGTACAGGCAAGACTGCAGCATTCTCGATACCGATTATCCAATTGCTCGAAAAGCAGGTGGGCCGTACGCGTAAGCACGGCGTGAAGGCATTGATCCTTACACCAACGCGAGAACTGGCGATTCAGATCGGCGAATGTTTCGATGCCTATGCAACACACACACTGATTACGCACACCGTGATCTTTGGTGGCGTTTCGGCAAAGCCGCAGATCGACGCGCTTCGTCGCGGAGTTGATGTGGTGATTGCTACGCCGGGTCGTTTGCTCGACCTCAACAATCAAGGACACCTTTCCTTGAAAGATCTTTCGTTCTTTGTATTGGATGAGGCGGATCGTATGCTCGACATGGGCTTTATCCACGACATTCGTCGCATTTTGCCACTACTTCCCGAAAAAAGACAATCGTTGTTCTTCTCGGCAACCATGCCGTCGGAGATCGTAGGTTTGGCTTCAAAGATCTTGAAGTTCCCACGCAAAATCGAGGTAACTCCCGTATCGTCGACCGTAGACAAGATTGAGCAACACGTATACTTTGTAGAGAAAGCAGACAAACGCAACCTGCTTATCGAAGTACTTCAACAGCACGACATCGAATCGGTTCTTATCTTTTCGCGTACCAAACACGGTGCCGACCGTATTTCGAAAATGCTAAACAAAGAAGGAATCAAGGCCGATGCAATCCATGGCGACAAGTCGCAAACGGCGCGTCAACGTGCTTTGTCCAACTTCAAAAGCAAAGAATCGAAAGTGCTTATTGCAACTGATATCGCAGCTCGCGGTATTGACGTAGATCACTTATCGCACGTAATCAATTACGATATACCAAACATTGCCGAAACGTATGTGCATCGTATCGGTCGCACGGGTAGAGCCGGTCGCGAAGGTATGGCCATTTCGTTTTGCGATACCGAGGAGGTTGAATACTTGCATCAGATTAAGAAACTTACCGGAGCGAAGATCAACATAAACGATTCGCACAATGCGGCTTCGAAAATCATTATGGATGCATTCAAAGCAATGCAATTGCCAAAAACAATGACCAAAGCTGAAGGAACGCAGAGTGCCAGCCGCAAAAAAGAACAACCTTGGAAACGAGGCAAGAAAGACGGCAAACCACAATCGAATCAAGGCGGCAAGTCGCAAGGTCAGGGTGGTAAGTCGCAAAGCGCAAGCGGCAAGCCGCAACAAAAGCGCGATGATAGAAGATCTGGCTCTGCGTCTAAGTCGGAAAACCGTCGTCCCGAAAACAGATGGGGCAAGTCGGATCGCCGTTCGGGTTCTGCTTCGGGCAAACCTGCACAACGAGGTCCTCAGCGCGAGCGCAGATAGTCGCGTAAGTAAACCAACGCATCGTCTTCATTTACGATAAATCATTCCTTTGTCTGTAGATCAGGGAATATGCAAGCGCCTCATGTTGTCGACACAACGACAGCATGGGGCGCTTTTTTTATTTTTATATAATAAATCACCTCCGTAAACAAACGATAAGAGCAATAAACATAGCAAATGTGAAATGTACTATTCTTTATCGATTCCCATTTGAGTCATTATCAACAATTAAGCGTGTCGTCGTGTTTGAAACAATACACAAGTAAAGCGCCGTGTTGATTATGAAGAGTTCGAAGCTATATATTGTAATGGGATTGCTGCCGATCATGCTATTTGCATGCAGCCGCTCTACATTCATATCCCAAAGTTTCAACAAGATCTTTCCTGTAGAAGCAGAGAGTGGAATTACACCTCCAGAGGGTTATAACCTGGTTTATGTAAATCACTTAGTCCGAAACAGCTACTGTTATACCGCCAATACCGAGCAGATCGATTACCTTCTCGACGTACTTTACAATGCATACTCGCAAAGCGCACTCACATCGAAGGGCGAAGCTCTGAAGAATGCCTTAAGCGCCAATCTCGTGTTTATGCAAGGACGCAAAGGAAGCGCTTCGGCCATCGAAACCGATTGGCAACGAGATTTGGCTCAAGAGATGCAGGCCGACTATCCGGGTGCATTCGACAAATCCATTTGTCTGATTGCGTCGAACGATCTTCGGGCCATGCAGAGTATGATTGCTTTTGCAAGTGCGTTGCTCGATACACCGGTTGCTTCGCGTATGCACATCGTGGCACAAGGAGATATAGATCCTTTGTTGGGTTTTTATAAGTTGAGCGATCGGTTTATCGATTATCAAAACAACGTGCTGACTTCGATGAAACCAACCTACAACTTTGATCCGCATCCGTTGTTGAAGCAATTATTTAAAGATGATTATTTGCAGTCGATGCCAAACGGATACTCCTTTTGTTCGGGATTGTATGATGTATATAAAATAAGCGAACAGTCGGGTACGTTGGTTGCATTGCCCAAATTAAAAGAGCAAGATCTTTTCGAGCTTTTCGATGCGCGCAGCAATGACTTGAAATACAAGATCTATGGTCCCGACTCGAAAGCCGACGGTATCAATTCGGAAATCTCCTATCCGCTGCTCTGCGACTTTATCGCAACGGTAGACGGCGCTCTCGAGAGCGATACACTTTCGGGCGTATTCCGTTTTGCGAGTGAAGAGGTATTTGCTCCGTTGCTTGTATTGATGGAGGTTGCTTCTGCCCAAAACACGCAAGCGACTTCACCGGATACTCCTTGGAATTACGCGGCATGGGTACCGATGGGAGCCGATATCAAGTGGGTTGTTTATAAAAACAATGCCCGGGATGTGCTTGTAAAGATGGTGGTAAATGGGAAAGAGACCAACTTTCCGTTGCAGTCCGACTTGGCTCCATACTACAGGTGGAACGATGTGAAAGCGTATTACCAAAACAAACTAAACGGTCTCGAGATAGACAATCACCTACCGTTAGAATTGCAGATAAAATCTTACAGATTGTGAAATTGCAGAATCTGCCATACATTCTTTATACCTTTGTATTTTAATTGCGCTTAGCTAAAATACAATATACATGACATTTGCAGATCTCAAACTCAATCAACGCATTCAATCCATACTTTCTACGCAAGGCTTTGACACGCCAACAGCGATTCAGTCCGAAGCGATTCCCGTGATTCTAGGCAATCACGATGTGCTGGCCAGCGCACAAACGGGTACCGGCAAAACGGCGGCCTTCGCACTTCCTATCTTGCACAATCTCGAGGGTTCGGCTTCGCGCGGCTTGTTGAAAGCGCTAATCCTTGCGCCGACACGCGAGTTGGCTTTGCAAACGTACGAAAGTATGCAGCAGTGGAATGCGGGAAGTGATTTGCAAATGACGGTGATCTATGGCGGAGTACCGTACGAAACACAGATCGAGGCGCTTGGGAAGAATCCGGATATCATTGTGGCTACGCCCGGTCGCCTGATCGACCTTTGGGAACAAGGGCACATCTCGTTTGCCGATCTTACGTATTTTGTGCTCGATGAAGTGGATCAAATGCTCGATCTAGGCTTTCAAGAGGCGATTGCCTTGCTTGCAAAGCAAAAGCCGGAAGCGTGTCGTTCGCTTTTCTTTTCGGCAACCATGCCGGCAGAGATCAAAGCACTTGCCGACGCAATACTGAAAGATCCCGTTTACATTGCCGCGGCTCCGGTGGCTTCTACGCTCGAAAACATCGACCAGTCTTTGTATTTTGCCGAAAGGGATATGATGGACAATTTGCTGATTCACTTGGTACGCAAGTCGGGCTTCTCGTCCGGAATGGTTTTTACCCGTTCGCGCAAAGTAGCCGATATACTGGCTTCGCATCTTACCGATGCAGGGTTTCCGGCCGAAGCATTTCATAGCGACCGCAGTCAGGCCGCACGTGAATACATATTGGGCCGCTTCAAAACGGGGGAAACCAAGCTATTGGTGGCTACCGATATCGCGGCGCGTGGCATTCATGTCGACGGACTCAGCCACGTGTTTAACTATGGTTTGCCGCAAATGTCGGAGACCTACATTCACCGTATCGGGCGCACGGGCAGGGCAGGGGCTTGCGGAATCGCACTTACGATTGCCGAACCTCAGGAATATGGTATGTTTACCGAAGTTCAGAAACTTATGAAGCGCAATGTGCCTGTGGTAGGAAATCATCCGTTCGTTACGCTAACACTGCAAAAGGCGCTTATTGATGTGGTAGAGAAACAAAACAAACCCAAGCCGGCCGCAAAGGGAGGAAATAACAAGAAGAAGCGTTACCAACGACGCTAATCACCGTGTAGAATAGTGGTAGTTTTCATATAGATTAAGCTTTGTGCCCCGGGGCTCCCATCTTTGTCCCCGTGGGGTTTCATCTTTGCGCCCATGGGGTACAATCTTTGTGCCCGTGCGGACAAGGTTTATATATCGTAATAAAAAATCCCGCCTGTAAGCATATTTGTCGATGCTTGCAGGCGGGATTATTTATGTTTAAATCAAAAAAAGTTTGGCACGGCTGTGGTGCTTGCTTTTACTTTTGATTAGAAAGGAAGATCATCTTGCTG
>CAMTPD010000088.1 GCA_947074265.1 uncultured Porphyromonadaceae bacterium | reverse complement strand
TACGAGCTTCTCCGGAGTGACTGGAGTTCAGACGTGTGCTCTTCCGATCTAAACCCCACTTTGCATAATGTCTTGTTCCGAGAGCAAGCGTACAACCGAATTCACAACAAGTAAAATTGCTGCTAACTCATTAACTATTAAAAAACAAAAAAGAGAATCTTCAAGAGTTGAAGAATTTTACATTAAGTATTTTTCTCAATCAACGCCACAAATACATCTTTTTGTTCTTGTTCGAAAGTCAGTTTTCCCTCTCGAGCCAACCATCCAATAGCCGCATAAAGGTCTTTCTCGGTTAGCTTTGTTGTCTTCTTTAACTCTTTCAAACTTTTAAAACCTCTCTCTGTTAATGCGCCCCATACCAAACCTGCATGAGATCCAATCTTTTCGTTCATCATAATAGAAACCAAATTAGTGTGTCTAAAGCAATATTTTATTTTTTCATTTACATATCTTACACATTACCGCAAAGATATTATCATATTACAACAAACACAAAAAATGATATCGTTTTAACACTATTACGATCAAAATCAATTCAATTTTCACTATTTAGAAATCGAATTGTAACATTTTTCGCATCAATGAAATCATTAAGCAAAGTGGTAGCTAAGGCCGCCGCCTCATTCAATCCCCTTATACCAGAATAACCATTAATTATCATTAATAGTTTTTTCGTATTAAGAGAAATTTTCGTTTTTTCTTCATCACTAGTTGGAGTTCCAATGCCTCCGACCTCATCACGATATACAGGAAGCCCCTCTATATTTAAGAGTCCGCGCCCTATTGCTTCAAACTTTTCATCAGCTCTGCCTACTCCAAGTTCGAGAGTCCCTTCAACCTTTTCAGCATCAAAACCACCTATCGAATACCCTGTTTTAAGCGAAACCAAATTGATCAAATCAACCAACGTATCGATTCGATACAACGACATCTCCTTCATTACACGTCGACTCAAAGCCTCTGCAGACGGACGATAACGGTTCGGATCTTTACCAAAAGCTTTGTAAGCTGCACGTGTTGCCGCAATAGGCAATCGTTTATTAATCCGCCCCATTTCATAACTTGAGCGAAATTCTTTTTCGAATGCAGCGATCTCCTCCCACAGTTTTGGATCGGAAGGAGTATTGGTCACATCACACTCTATAACTGCAATATGCAAATCAGGACAAGCCTTTTTTATTTCATCTGATATAGTTATTTCAATCATAGCTCATTTCATTTTAACGAAGTGCAATACCCGACACAATTCGCCCGCTCTTAATACCCAAGCGACGTGCCGAAAAGAAAAGTTCGTGATGCGTGTACGTACAAACTTCGGCCACCTCGACCAACTCTTCGCGCACACCTGCTCTAAGCAAATCACTCTTATTAGCTTTCCAAAGATCAATATGCGCTTTGCCGGTTTTTGCATTACGCCCCACCAAAGCATCCAAGTCATATGTAGCCGAAGCAAAAGCATCTACCACTTCATCACCAACCTCAAAAGCATCGAAACCGATAGACGGACCAATAGCCGCCTGCACATTCGCAGGATCACAACCATACTCTTCGTGCATCAACGCAATGGTTTTAGAGCAAATCCGCTTCACCGTTCCGCGCCATCCGGCATGCACGGCAGCCACCACTTTCTGCACGGGATCATAAAGCAACACCGGAACACAATCGGCCGTAGAAACAGCCACTGCCACACCCGGCACATTTGTTACAATCGCATCAAAGCCGGATATAGCCTTCAGCCTAGCTTCCGCACTCATTGACAAAAGTGCTTCGTCTACCACAGCAATGCGATCTTCGTGCACCTGATAAGGCAAAAGCAAAGAAGCAGGTTCGATGTTAGCCACCGTACACAAACGCTGCAAATTATCCTTTACCGCAGACTCGTCATCTCCGCAATACGGGCTCACGTTGAACGATCCGTAATTTGCGTTTCCCGCACCACCGTTTCGAGTAGTCACAAAATGAAAAATGTTGCAATCCCTGCCTAGACAGGAAAATTGCAACATTTCCGGATATTGAGATACTCGAATCATTCGATTATTCCCAATCAAGTTCTTCATATTCGAATTCTTCAAAATCGTCCTCGTCTTCATCCGCTTCGTAAGCAGGGAAACCTTCGTCAGCAGCAAGACCAAGTGCAGCCACATCGATTGGCTTATGCACGATAGACTCTGCGTCGTGGAAAGACTCCTTGTTAAGCTCGCTCCACAAAATATCTTTCAATTCTGTGATACCGAAACCTGTAATCGAAGAGATAAAGATATGAGGTATATCTTTTGGTAATTCTTCAGTCAATGCCTCGATCAACTCTTCATCCAACATATCTGATTTGGTAATTGCCAATACACGACGCTTCGAAAGCAATTCAGGATTGTACTTCACCAACTCATTGTGCAAGATGTCGTATTCTTTTGCGATATCATCCGAATCTGCCGGAATCATGAACAAAAGAAGCGAGTTACGCTCGATGTGACGAAGGAAACGAAGTCCAAGACCTTTACCCTCGCTGGCACCTTCGATGATACCCGGGATATCGGCCATCACAAACGAACGATTATCACGATAACTCACGATACCAAGATTTGGCTCGAGTGTTGTAAACGGATAGTTCGCGATCTTTGGCTTAGCCGCCGAAACAACAGACAATAAAGTAGACTTACCCGCATTTGGGAAACCAACAAGACCCACATCAGCAAGCAACTTCAATTGCAAGATAACTGCACGCTCTTGGAATGGTTCACCCGGCTGCGCATAACGCGGAGCCTGGTTTGTCGACGTTTTAAAGTGAGCATTACCAAGACCACCTTTACCACCACGCAACAACATGATTTCTTGACCGTCTTTTGTAACATCACAGATAAACTCTCCGGTTTCGGCATCGTATGCAGCAGTACCTAGTGGCACTTCAATAATACGATCCTCACCATCTTTACCGAAACTGCGTTTAGCAGATCCTCCCTCACCACTTGTAGCGAAAATATGTCGTTCGAATCTCAAGTGAAGAAGTGTCCAGTAGTTACGGTTGGCCCTGATTATTACATGGCCTCCTCTCCCTCCGTCTCCTCCATCTGGTCCTCCTTTTGGGATATACTTTTCACGACGGAAGTGACTTGATCCTCTTCCACCCTTGCCCGAACGGCAATAAATTTTCACATAATCAACAAAGTTCGATTCAGCCATTTTATACTCTTAAAGCTTAAATTATTTTACTGCGTCAATAGCCTCAGCTACACGTCCGAAGATTTCTTCTACAGTACCCATACCATGGATAGCTACGTGTTTGCCTTCGCCAATATAGTACTCCTTCAATGGAGACGTTTGGTTGTTGTAAACATCAAGACGAGACTTGATAGTTTCCAAGTTGTCATCTGAACGACCAGAGATTTCACCACGCTTCAAAAGACGTTGGATCAATTCTTCTTCAGCAACTTCAAGGTTCAACATTACAGAAACATCTGTACCTCTTTCGTTAAGCATTTTTTTCAACGCTTGAGCTTGAGGAATTGTACGTGGGAAACCGTCGAAGATTACTCCTTTAGCTTCTTTTTTGCTATCAAGAACGTTAGCAAGCATGTCGATGATCAATTCATCCGGTACAAGTTGACCTTTAGAAATGAAGTCTGATGCAATTTTACCAAGTTCAGTTTGGTTTTTGATCTCAGCACGCAATACATCACCTGTAGAGATGTGAGCCAAATTATATTTCTCGATAATCAATTCGCTTTGAGTTCCTTTACCTGAACCCGGAGCGCCAAAAATAACTACGTTCAACATTTTGTTTAATATCTTATTGGTTAAAAATATAGCGGGGTTATTCAGCTACGATTTTGTAGATATCACGATAGGCTCTGCCCATTTCATCGTAATCAAGACCGTAACCAACAATAAATTCGTTATCGATTTCGAAACCAACATATTCAGGCTTCAAGTCACACTTCAAAGCTTTTGGTTTCAAGAAAAGTGTAGCCAGGCGAGCTTCAGCCACTCCACGAGCTTTTACATTTTCAAGCACAGTTTGCATCGTAAGACCCGAATCAACGATATCTTCGATAAATACCAGTGTTCTGCCTTTGATCTCATCACCAAGGCCAATAATTTCCTTTACCTCACCGGTAGAAGAAGTCCCGGCGTACGAAGAACATCTCATAAATGTAACTTCAAAAGGTACGTTTAGTTCTTTTAGCAAGTCTGAGGCAAACATGAATGCACCGTTTAGTACTACAACAAACAGTGGATTCTTATCTGCTACATCTTTACGAATCTCATCAGCCAGGCGTTTAATTTTGGCTTGGATCGTTTCATCTTTAATATATACTGCAAACTCTTTATCGTGAAGGCGTATTCTTTCCATCGCACTTTTTATTAGTAAAGCGCAAATGTACAACTTTTTCACCTCTTCGCAAAAAAGTTGAGGACTTAGCAAACTTTGTTATACTTTTGTAGCAATTGAAGTACAAGTTTATTTAACGTCAGTAACAAAACGTATGAAGATATTTGCAACCGAAACAATCCGAGACCTGGACAACTACACCATTCAGCAAGAAGAAATCTCGTCGATTGATTTAATGGAAAGAGCTGCCACTGCTTTTACCTACGAATTTAGCCGTAGATTTCCAAAACACACACGTGTAGTTGTATTTGCCGGACAAGGCAACAACGGAGGCGATGCTTTGGCTATTTCACGCCTACTACTCGAGGCCGGATTTAGAGTAGAAACTTATTTGTTTAACCCTACCGAAACCCTGTCGCAAGACTGTCAAATCAATAAGCAACGCCTTATTAAGATGGATCGTGTAGAATTTACGGAAGTTATTTTCGACTTTGCTCCCCCTGTACTCGGACCTGATGATGTCGTGATCGACGGTATTTTTGGTAACGGTATCAACAAGCCATTATCGGGTGGGTATGCCGGACTTGTAAACTACCTCAACCAAACCGGCGCATTTATTGTAGCTATCGACGTTCCTTCGGGTTTGTTTTGCGAAGATAACCGCGAAAACGACGCGCATGCAATCATTCGTGCCAACTTGACGTTAACTTTTCAATTCCCTAAAGTGGCTTTCTTCTTTGCCGAAAACCAACGTTTCGTTGGCGACTGGAAGATCCTCGATATTGGTTTGAGTCGCGACGGTATAGAGCGCGCCGAAGAAATCGGAAACTACATCGAAGAAGCCGACGTGGCCAGACTGTTGCAACCTCGCAACAAGTTCTCTCACAAAGGAACCTACGGACACGCCATGCTGATAGCTGGTAGCCGCGGCAAAATGGGAGCTGCGCTTCTTTCGGCCAAAGCAACCCTTCGTAGCGGGGCCGGACTTCTTACGGCACACATTCCTTCTCGTGGCGAATCGTTCTTTCAAACAGCTTTCCCGGAATGCATGCTTTCGCTCGACAACAACGACGAGTGTGTAGCTATGACGCCCGACTTAGCAAATATCTCTGCCATTGGTCTGGGCCCGGGATTGGGACAAAAGCTCTTCACTTCACGCGTTGTTGAAACTGTAATTAAGAATGCAAAAGTTCCGTTGGTGCTCGATGCCGATGCTCTTAACCTGATCGCAGCCGACAGAGACTTCATCGAAGCCGTGCCGAAAGGAAGTATCCTTACGCCACACCCGGTCGAGTTTGACCGTCTTGCCGGAGACAGTGACACCTCAATCGAACGACTTTACAAAGCGGTAGAGTTTGCACAAAAACACCAACTCATCGTTGTGCTGAAAGGCACAAACACCGCAATCTGCTCGCCCGATGGAATTGTCAACTTCAACAGTACAGGCAATCCGGGTATGGCAACAGCAGGCAGTGGCGACGTACTTACCGGTGTAATCCTCGGCCTACTCGCCCAAGGCTATCCGCCACTACAAGCCGCAACCATCGGCGTGTATATTCACGGACTAGCAGGCGATATCGCAGCACGCACGCTTTCGGAAGAATCCATGATTGCAGGCGACATCATCGACCACCTTGGCAAAGCCTTCAAAATAGTACAAGCATAACAGCAATAAAGCGTCATCGTCTATACGTTACGATGGCGCTTTATTTTTTACCTTATTGTATAATCCTTAGATTTAACAAACAACGTCTCTGTTTACCAAATACGCAGAAAACGGACTATTATCGTCTAGATTACAAACATTTGCGACAAATTCAATTCTGACTTATTGCAAGAAAAAAGCTTTGTTTCCGAACTAATCCTGTCCACGCCTTACTCAGTCGATCAAAACAAACTACCATAAAGATAGAACCCGATAGCATTGCATATCCTTTTGCATAAATCAACTCGCTCACAGCTGCATAAAACAAACAGCACCTCTCCTATCCCTCGACCGTTCACTTGTAAGGCAAACAACAGAAGCCATATTCTCTAATCAACCATTTAGTATTCACGAATAATGTTTTCAGTTATAGTGGTGAGTGAATTCATTTATAACGGTAACGCTAAACACTCTTCGTGAAAACTATTTTCACTCACCGTTATGATTGAAAAACGTTTTCATTGAAACC
>CAMTPD010000087.1 GCA_947074265.1 uncultured Porphyromonadaceae bacterium | reverse complement strand
GTAGAACAAAGGGTACGCGAAGGTCTGAACGCGTTAAATCCGCGTGGACGAAGGCCTTCGAAAGCCTGCGGACTGGTTACTTCGTGGCAATAATGACTGTCGCTATACAATTGGGTAGTGCCGTCGGGTAGTGTTGAAACCTTGTGTTGTGACCAAATCTTTTCGAATAAGGTTTTCATGTGAGTGCTTATTTCTTTACAAATTTATTGATAGCGTCGATAAAGGCTTCTACAGAAGCAGCAATGATGTCTGTGTTGGCAGAGAAACCGTAGTAGGTTTGTCCTGCATGGTCTACTTGCATATGCACCTTACCTACGTCATCGCTTCCTTTATTGATTGCTTGAATCAAAAACTCTTGAATGGTAACTTTTCTGTGAATGATATTTTTAACAGCACTGATCGCTGCATCTACCGGTCCGTTGCCCGATGCTGCCGCTTCGAATTTCTCACCTGCAATATCCAAGCAAACCGAAGCAACCGACTTCACGCCTACGCCCGATGTTACTTGCAAATAGTCAAGTTTAATTCTGTTCTTCGCCATGCGCTCTTTTCCTGCAAGCACCAAGATATCGTCGTCGGTAATATCCTTCTTGCGATCGGCAAGTTTCAAAAACTCTTCGTACACTTGATCTAGGTTTTCTTGCTCCAAGTCTACACCAAGCACATGCAAGCGGTGTTTCAATGCCGCACGTCCGCTACGGGCAGTAAGTACGATTGCGTTGTCGTCGATACCCACATCTTTCGGATCCATGATCTCGTAGCTTTCGCGGTTTTTAAGCACGCCGTCTTGGTGAATACCCGACGAGTGTGCAAAAGCATTGCGACCTACGATTGCTTTGTTTGGCTGCACCGGCATGTTCATCAAGTTAGAAATCAACTTACTGGTGCCGTATATCTTTTTAGAATTAATATTGGTATTGATGTTAAGTCCTTTGTGGCATTTCAAGATCATCGCAACTTCTTCAAGTGCGGTATTACCTGCACGTTCGCCAATACCGTTGATGGTAACCTCTACCTGACGAGCTCCGTTCAACACACCCGCCATGGTATTGGCCGTAGCCATACCCAAGTCGTTGTGACAGTGTGTAGACAGAATTGCGTTGTGCACTCCGTTTACATTTTCCATCAAATACTTGATCTTCGCACCATACTCATCGGGAAGACAATATCCGGTTGTATCGGGAATATTCACCACAGTGGCTCCGGCTTTGATTACCGCCTCAACCACACGAGCAAGGTACTCGTTGTCGGTACGGCCGGCATCTTCTGCATAAAACTCTACATCTTCGACAAATCGTTTGGCATACTTCACACATGCGATTGCGCGTTCCAGGATATCTTCACGGGTAGAATTAAACTTGTGCTTGATGTGATAATCTGACGTTCCGATACCGGTGTGGATACGGCCACGCTTAGCAAACTTCAATGCATCTGCTGCAACTTGAATGTCTTTTTCTACCGCTCTGGTCAGTGCACAAATGGTAGGCCATGTTACAGCTTTAGAAATTTCTACAACCGAATGAAAGTCGCCCGGACTTGATACCGGAAATCCCGCTTCGATTACGTCAACTCCCAATGCTTCCAATGCTCTTGCCACTTCAATCTTTTCTACCGTGTTCAATTGGCAGCCCGGCACTTGCTCGCCGTCGCGAAGTGTGGTATCGAATACAAACAATCTGTCGCTCATAAATATATGTTTTAGGTTTATAGTTTGCAAATAAAAAAAGCCTTTCACACATCGAAGTGAGAAAGGCTCGTTACAATATTATGGTGTTACATTATGCACACAACGGTCTCACTTCTGCAGGATTCTTCCAGAGAATATTAATAATCAGACCGAGTAGTAAAGATGTAAACATATCGTTTCTTGTTTTAATTTCTTTTACAAGTGCAAATATAGAGCTATTATCTAAACGACAAAACTTTTTCATTACTTTTTTGAAGCTAAATCTTTCATATTATAATATATCACGATAATAATATCACATTTTATCACAACACACGTTCTTTTTACAACAGATAAGAAGTGATAATTCGCAGAATAAGCTATCAGAGAAATTGACAAACGAAGGATTATAAAAAAAAAGGAGCCTGTAATCAGACTCCTTCATTATAATAAACGTAAATCGTTTTCGTATCGTACAAATTTATTGTTCGTTTAGTTCAAATCGTCAGGTGCCGACCTGACGATTTAAACATAGTGAAGAATGAATCGTCAGGTGCCGACCTGACGATTTCGTTTTCGTTATGTTTGAAAATGAAACATGCGGTGATGTGATACATCGGATGCAATGAATCAAATCGAATCTAACGTAACGATCTCTTCCGGAAGGTAAGTGGTACGAATGCGCCACTCTTGCGGATAGAGATTGTTGGCACGGTTGCCCAGGTGTTTTACAAAGCCAATCGGAATTTGCTTGTACGTAAGTAGCAAATAACCTTTAGGCAAATCGGCATCGAGCACAAGTGCTTCTTTTTTCAGATAAGCAATGGCTAGTTCGCGCGTTACCTCATATGTATTGAAGGCCTCGGTATCTAATGCCGTGGAAAGTGCCAACGACTGTGCCGGAATCAGGTCTTTCCCTTTTATTTCGCCCACGAGAATACCGGCCGAAACAATCTTAAGTCCGGTAAACAAGTAGTTGAGTACATCTTTGTGCTCTGCCGGAAAGGCAAACACGGATGCCCCCTTTACTTCGTATTCATAGTCGGCGCTGTTGTGAAGCCACGTTTTGGCAACCGCCGGTAGAGGTAACGGCTGATTTTTGCCTCCCCCTTTTTTATCTTTTTTCTTGCTGCGACCTCCGCTCAATACCGGTTCGTACGCATCGGCAGTTTCGGGCTTTTGCAACACGGCCAAGAAGAATCCTTCGCCGCGGGTTACATGTGGCATAAAGCGATACACGGGATTATCGTATTTGAGTGCCCCTTTGATTCCCCAGCTTTCTTGCGTAGGAACCGATACGGGAATTGCATCGAATTCGTTGCGTATCCACTCGATATTTTCTTCGTTCTCGTCGAGATTGTATGTACAGGTACTGTAGATCAGGTAGCCGCCCGGTTTAAGTGCCGGCCAGATGTCGCGGATAATGCGACGCTGACGACCTGCACACAAGTCAACGTTTGCAACAGACCATTCGTCGGTAGAGTCGCTGTCTTTTCTGAACATCCCTTCGCCCGAACAAGGTACGTCGGTTACAATCACGTCAAACAAAGCGCCCATCTCTCCGATTTGTGCCGGATCGCTGTTGGTAACAATGCAAGCCGGATGTCCCCACTTGGTGATGTTTTCGGAAAGGATATTCGAACGGCTCTGAATCACTTCGTTCGAAACCAGCAGACTTCCTTCGGGAAGAGCCGCTCTCAACAGTGTTGATTTTCCGCCCGGAGCCGCACAAAGATCGAGACATGCGAGAGGTTCATCACCGGCCACTGCTTTGAGTGCTTGCTCGAGAAACATCGACGAAGCCTCTTGTACATAGTAGGCTCCCGCATGAAACAAAGGGTCGAACGTGAAAGTAGGTCGCTTCGGCAAATAGTAGCCGTTTGCGGCCCACTGCACCGGTGTATCGAGCGATTGCTCGAACGGTTTGGCCGTGTTGAGTCGCACACTGATGGGAGCTTCGCCCGACAAGGCTTCTTCAAATGCGGGATATTCATTGCCCAACAGGGCCTTGGTGCGTATGATAAAATCTTTTGGTAGAGACATATTGATTCTTCTTTTCGGCAAAAATACCTATTTTTGCTGAAAAGAACAGAGCGTAAATAATAAACCTATGCAAGCTTCACTTTATCTGATCCCGGTTACACTGGGCGAAACATCAATCGAACAAGTACTTCCATCTTATAACAAGGAGATTATCCTGGGTATTAAACACTTTATTGTTGAAAACGTACGCACGGCTCGTCGCTTTCTTAAGAAGACCGATCCGTCTATCGACATCGATGCTCTTACGTTTTATACATTGAACAAGCATACTTCGGCAGACGAAGTTTCGAAATACCTTGCTCCGATTGCAAAAGGCGAAAGCATGGGAATCATTTCCGAAGCAGGTTGTCCGGCTATTGCCGACCCGGGTGCAGACGTGGTAGCTATTGCACAACGTAACAACATCAAGGTGGTTCCGCTCGTAGGTCCTTCATCTATCCTAATGTCGGTAATGGGATCGGGATTTAACGGTCAGAGTTTTGCGTTTCACGGATACCTACCTATCGATGCCGAGCAACGTGCCAAACGTATCAAAACTCTTGAGTCGCGTATCTATACCGAAGATCAAACACAATTGTTTATCGAAACTCCGTATCGCAACAACAAGCTTGCCGAAGAGATTATCAAGACTTGCAAACCGAGCACAAAGCTTTGTATCGCTGCCGATATTACGTGTCCCGATGAGTATATCAAAACAAAATCGGTAAAGGAATGGGCGGGCAAGATTCCTGATCTTAGCAAGCGTCCTTGCATTTTCCTGATCTATAAATAATACAATCTATACGTTACATGAAAAACACATTTTACAAACTTCGCGCATCCATGCGTACGGCAATCGTTTTTGTCGTGTGCTACGTGTGTGCCGTGGCTTCGGTATCGGCACAAAGTAGGGTATTCGAAAACCTGAAAATGCCGAGTAAGTTATTGGACAAAGAGGTAAACTATAACATTTACCTACCCGAAAGCTATGAGACTTCCAATAGAACCTATCCGGTGCTTTATTTGCTGCACGGATATTCGGACGATAATACCTCTTGGACGCATTATGGCGAGGTAAAGAAAATAGCCGACAAACAGATTGCTTCGGGCGAGAGTACGGAGATGATCATCGTGATGCCCGATGGCGGTGTAAGTTGGTATATGAATAGTGCCGATGGGACAATGCCATACGAAGATGTGTTCGTAAAGGAATTGATCCCCTATATCGAGGCCAATTACAAAGCGCGTAGCAGTAAGGCTGCTCGTGCCATTGCCGGATTGTCGATGGGTGGTTACGGTTCTATTCATTTGTCGCTTCGCAATCCGGATCTCTTCACCGCAGCTTGTCCGCTGAGTGCCGCAATCTGGAACAGCGATCAAATGGCAAATATGCCGGAAGGTCAATATGCCGGATACTTTGATAAACTATACGGCGGGACCAAACAACCGGGCAACGGCCGACTTACTCCGACTTGGAAACAATACAGTGTTTTTGATTTGGTAGATACTATGCCGGCCGAAGACCTCAGAAAGGTTGCAATCTATCTCGACTGTGGAGACGACGATTTCGTGTACGACGGCAACGTGTTGTTCTGGAGTTTGCTCCGTAAAAAAGGTGTGCGCGGAGAATTATTGATTCGTAACGGTAATCACAACTGGACTTATTGGAGATCGGCTCTACCGAATGTTCTCAATACGGTTTCGGGACATTTTCATCGATAATAAGGATTCTATTGACATAAAAAAAGCGACAACACCTATCACGGTATTGTCGCTTTTTTTTATGTCATTTATTTATTTGCTCGCTATATCTAGGTTGCGAAGACTCTCGGCTAGTAAAACTGTATTCTTAAGATATACATATTCTTGCTCGAAATATTCACTAAAGATTCCTGTGTCTATGTTCTCATCAATTTGTCGTGATGTCCAGAGTTTACCAAGATCTCTTCCTAGCTCTGAAGCTAATGCTTCACTTTTCACATTAATGAGATAGAGTGAAACTAGATTCTTTGCTTTGCCGTTGTCAAATAAATATTGCAACAGAAATCTCGGCTCTTCGCCATATTGTTTAAACTTAGGACCAATGAGCTTCTGCAATGCTTGCTCAATGGTTTGTCTAAATACAACTAACTTGAAGAAAGGAATGTCGACTTTTTTCAACTCAGAGTGTAACCCATGTTTACGCTCTTTTAAATAAAGCATCCCTTTGTGCATTACTACACAACGTACCAATGGATGTGTGTATTTTGCTGCATGTCTTGACAAAGACTCGGAGCGGGCAATGCGTCCGATCACTTTACCTTTTACGTCTACTACCGGCAACCATGTTTCGTTTCTTAGTTTATCTGAAATAAATTTCAAACGAATCATCTCGTAAATAAAGATTCCAATACAAATGATGATAAACATCTCTTTGTCAAGAATCGTTGCGGTAATTCCTGTTTCATGATTGTCGACCACTAAATGATAAGCAAATGTGATCAGCAAATGAACGGTAAGAAGTGGGCGTAATATTGTTGAAACAAACAGAAACTCTTTTACACTGTTTCGTAAACTTATGGAATAGGCTCCGTCGGTACGTTCAACAAAACGAGATAGGATAGCAGGTCGAAATGGAATCAAGGCTGTTAAAAGAATCAACCAAATCATCTCAATTGCCAAAGCCGGATAGCTAGTTAGTTCGGCACTAATGGGGAAATACATAACGATAGCATAGCATAAAAGCACTATTCCTGTCAAATACAACATAAACTGCTGTACTGAATTTCGAAATAAAAAGCTAAATACACCTACACCTATAATATTTGCAAATAT
>CAMTPD010000086.1 GCA_947074265.1 uncultured Porphyromonadaceae bacterium | reverse complement strand
TTTTATGAGAGTTTGATCCTGGCTCAGGATGAACGCTGGCGGCGTGCTTAACACCTCAACATATTCCCCCTTTGTTGCGTTTTATAATAAAGCATTATGAATCAATAAAATTTTAAATCTATGGCCGCTATTCAATGGACAATCGACACAACACATACTGAAATCGGGTTCAAGATCAAGCACATGATGGTGTCAAACGTGCGCGGAATGTTTACAAAGTATACAGGAACAGTAGAAACAGACGGTTCAGACTTTAGTCTAGCTAAGGTAGAACTGGATGTGGATGTAGCAAGTGTTGACACCAACAACGAGCAGCGTGATACACACTTACGCAGCAAAGATTTTTTTGAAGTGGAGACTTATAAAACGATGGTCTTCAAAAGCACTAAGGTAGAAAAGGTAGACGACTCGAACTTTAAACTTACCGGAGATCTTACGATTAAGGACAATACCCACCCTATTACGCTTGATGTAGAAATGGGCGGTATGGTAAATGATCCGTATGGTAATACACGTGCAGGTTTTACAGTTACCGGAAAATTATCACGCAAAGCGTTCGGCCTTACCTGGAATGGTACACTTCCGGGCGGAGACTCGATACTTGCCGATGAGATTGCCATTAATTGCGAAATTGAGATTACCCATCGTTAAGTACGATCGTTGTAAAGTCTGCATTTGAAGTAAACGAAGAATAAATACAGACATAGTGAAGAGTGAATTGTCAGGTGCCGACCTGACGATTCACTCTTCGTTTGTTTTAAATCGTCAGGTGCCGACCTGACGATTCGTTTCTCGTTATGCATAAAAAAAGGGAAAGCATAAACGCCTTCCCCTTCTCGCTATAATTGAGGTTGTTCTTCTTAGTGATGAATTTTCAACGTATAGTTTAGTCCCGATGGACCAAGTTTAAAGTCGCTGCCTACCATGATAATACTATCTCCCATGTATTTGAAGTTCATAATACTATCCGGTTTACCGGGATTGAGTTGATAATAAGTAGCACCGTTAGCATCATCGGTAATTACTTTAAAATCGCCCGATGAATAGAATGGATTCTCTTTGGTACCCAAATACTTTTGCGAAAGATCGTATGTACCAACATTGGCACTTTCTTCTTTCCAGAATGCAACCTCGGTTTTAATACCTTCACAATCAGCAGCCGGAAGTATGCCTTCGTAGCGAACTTTTTTCATGTGTGTATCGACAGGTTCTACAGTAAGCGATTCTACTTTCTCTATTTCCTGTGTTTTGATTGCATCGTTGTTGCTTTTAGTATTGCAGGAGATTAATCCGGTTGTAAGCGCAATTGAAACTATAAATACGTATTTCATTTGATTTTTGTTTAGTCTATTGCTATAACCATGAAAATGAATTTATGTTTGCCAACACACCTACAAAATTCGGAATTCTTACAAACTTCGGCTTCGTCCTTCGTTTTTGTACTTTTCGAGCAATGCTTTCATCGACGTAACTTTCTCCGGATATTGCTCACAGAGGTTGTTCAGTTCTTGCGGATCTTCTACAACGTTGTAGAGCTGTACTTGTGGTTGAAGTGTGCTGTTTTCGTCACGTTTAGACCAGCCGCCCGAACCTTTACAGTCGATATACACCCAGTCGCCTTGGCGTAATGCAAACTCTCCTGAAATGGAATGGTGTATCGTAGCTTCACGCAAAGGAGCTGTATGGGATTCGCCCGTGAGTACTTTCCAGAAACTAAAGCTGTCTTCGCCACTGTTTTCACTAAGCGGTACGCCAATCATTTCGGCACAAGTAGCCATAAGGTCTGTTGTGCAAATCACCTCGTCGCTTGTTTTGCCAGTCTTGATCCCTTGTGGCCAAGTTACGATAAACGGTACACGATGTCCGCCCTCCCATACATCCGATTTCATACCCGAGAATTGAGCATTTGCCTGATGCTGTGTTGCTGCAATATCTTCGGGAAGCCAGTGCGCACCGTTGTCGCTGGTAAAAATAACGATCGTGTTCTCTGCCAGTCCGGCTTGCTTCAACGCTTCTTGCACACGCCCTACGGCATGATCGACCATGCAGACAAAATCGCCGTAAACTCCCGCACCCGATTTGCCTCGAAACTGTGCCGAAGGAAGCCATGGCGTATGCGGAGCCGTAAGCGGAAGGTATAGGAAGAATGGTTTGTCGCTTTGCTTTTGCCCGTTTATAAAGGCTATTGATTTGTCGATAAACGTGTCGAGGGTTTCTTCGTGCTTAAAATCATCACCCGTATCGCCTTGGCGGTACCACACACCACGTGCTTCGTCGCTTTTCCAACCGGCAGCACGGTGAATGGTTGAAGCAGTAACTTTTCCGTTTTCAATGTATAGATACGGAGCAATGTCGAGCGAAGCCGGCATGATGTAGCTGTAGTCGAAGCCGTGATCCTTAGGACCTCCGCCTACGTAGGCCATATAATCTGTGTTTTCAGTATTCTGTATATCCCAAAGATCTCCCTCAAAGAGTGGTTTCGATTCATCTTTCTTTGCCCAGTCGAGTCCGAGGTGCCATTTACCAACGCATGCAGTAGTATAACCATTTCGTTGCAACAATGTACCCACGGTTTCGCGTTCGGGTTCGATAAGAGAAGGCTCATGCCCTACCAATACGCCGTTCTTAAGACGACTTCTAAAGGTATATCTTCCGGTAAGAATGCCGTAACGCGTTGGCGTGCTTACGGCAGAGTTGGTGTGTGCATCTGTAAAAGCAATGCCATTGTGCACCATACTGTCGAGTACGGGTGTAGGGATTTTAGATTGAGGGTTCAAAGCTTTTACGTCGCCATAGCCCATATCGTCGGCAAGGATATAGACAATATTGGGGCGTGCAGGTGTAGACTGTGTTCCCGATGCGCAAGAAACAAGCGCGCATGTTCCGCTAGTCGCTACAAGTAGCGACGCTAGATGTTTGTTTTTCATGATTTACTTCGTTATTCGGGTTGTTGTGTCTTTCTAAACTTCATTACATACAAAGAAACAACTTATAGCATGTTGTCTCGTTTGCGTTGGTTGATTACCTCGATGACTTTGCTTACCGAGCCGTGCAATACAAGCAGTTTGCGAGCTTCGTTGTAGTCGATACCGGTAATATCGGTAATCATGTTGCAACCTCGTTCTATCAGTTTGCGGTTGGTGAGTTGCATATTTACCATCTTGTTTCCTTTCACGCGCCCCAAGGCAACCATGGAGGTTGTCGAAATCATATTCAGAACAAGCTTTTGTGCCGTGCCCGACTTCATACGCGTACTTCCGGTAATAAACTCAGGACCTACGATGATCTCTATCGGAAAATCTGCCTCTACCGATACGGGGGCATTGCTGTTACAAGAGATAGAACCTGTAGCAATTCCGTTTTCCCGACACTTACGCAATGTGGAAATAACATAAGGAGTTGTACCGGAGGCTGCGATACCCACAACAACATCTTTGCTACTTACATTGTATTGCTGGAGTTGATTCCATCCGGCATTCTCGCTGTCTTCGGCATTTTCTACCGGAGTGCGGATGGCTTTATCGCCACCGGCAATCAGTCCGATTACAACCGTGTCGGGCATTCCGAACGTAGGCGGAATCTCCGAAGCGTCAAGAATTCCGAGACGACCGCTTGTTCCGGCTCCGATATAAAAGAGACGTCCTCCGTCCGAAAGCTTCTCCACAACTTTCTCTACCAAAGGTGCGATTTGTGGCATAGCCTCTTCTACGGCTACGGCAACCTTTTTGTCTTCGTTGTTTATGTGTGTAAGAATTTCCTCTACCGACATATCCTCTAAGTTATCATACAAAGAAGACTCTTCTGTGGTGCGTTTAAAATTCATTCGATTGTATATTGTATTTGGTGAAACTTGATGAGTTGTACCATTGGGTCTGCTTCTACGGCATCGAGACATAGGCCTGCGTCGATAAATGCATCCCTCAGAATGGTTTCGAAGTTGAAGGCTACCGATCCTATGATACGTATTGGATAAGACTCGTAGTTGTATTGTTTGAGATTACGCACTACAAAGGCTTTGAATGCGTTTCGAATCAGGTTATTCACGTAGTCTTCATGCTTGTACTCGGAAAGAAAGGGCATAAACTGAGCCAAAAATCGATTGGGAAATGGCTGACGGTATACTTGATCGAGAATGGATTCGCGCGTGAGTCTGAATCGTTCGAAGAAGCTTTGGCTTATTAATACCGGCGCTTGATTCTTTAAGCAATCGGCTATAAACTGTTTTGCAATTACGGCTCCCGAACCTTCGTCGCCAAGAATAAAGCCTAAAGGAGAAACGTTTTCGGTAATCTTATGTCC
This sequence comes from uncultured Porphyromonadaceae bacterium, assembly GCA_947074265.1. Lineage (GTDB taxonomy): Bacteria > Bacteroidota > Bacteroidia > Bacteroidales > CAMTPD01 > UBA12018. The sequence goes on along the minus strand of CAMTPD010000086.1, from coordinate 2,229 downwards.
ATTATACACGCCCGAGTTGGAACCCGTACCGAGTATACCGATGATTCCCGGCGAATCTTGAAACATTGCCCTAGCAGCACCTAATAGATCGGATTCTATCTCGACTACTGCACTTGAGCAATATAACTTCAATGCTGTATAAAGGATTTGTTTCTTGTCGATCGCTGCACAACCGGCTCCATAAAAATAAACGTACGAGATCGTGTTTGCTTTGATATGACAAAACAACTGTTGCTCGAGTAGAGAGCAAATATCGTCGTACGATTGATAGTAAGGATTGATACCCGGAGTCTTAAACTCTTTGACGTTTCCGTCTATATCAAGTAAGACCCAATGTGTTTTGGTAGATCCGCTATCGGCAATTAGTATTGCGCCGGTAGCGAATCGTTTCAAAGTACCGTGTTGCATGTATTCTTTCCGATTAGTGAAGCAAAGTAACAAAGATTTTCGAATCAAACGTCGTATATCTGTATCTTTTCGTTGCGATTGAGTGAAGAATAGAGTGCTTTACGTGCTTCTATTTCAAATGCTCGATACGTATCTATTTGTGCAGCCTGCAACAAACTCATCGTTTGATGCTCGTTTACTTTGTTTTTAATAAATGCCGAAGTGTATCCTGTTTTGTAGTAACGAGAAAGCTTGAGTTGCATTGCATATTGTGAGGCATAGTTGCAAACCGGAAAGCTAAACTTACGTGCAGCCGGTGTATAAAATGCATAGTTGAGCGACGGATCAAATGTACGAAGCTCGCTGTTTTTATTATTCTGAGTCTTGATCAGCTGATAAGCAACATCCTCGTCAAGCTCTGAAAGATGGCTGCAATTGATTAAAGTAGCACAGTTTTGCGCATAAAATTCGTTACGAACTTTCTCGAGCATCTCTGTGGTGGTAAAATAAGCATTCGGTTGTAGCACTACCAAGAACTTTCCACAGCGCTCATGGGTAAGCGCCAGATTTAGACAATATCCTTCGGTGCGTACAGTCTCGTTTACCTGAAGGTTGATTAGTCTGTAATCAGAGCTGTATTTACCGATTAGCTTCTGCAACATGGTATCGTTGGTATGCGAAACAATCATCACATTGAACGCGGCAGATAGCGATTGTTTCAACGCATTATCAATCATTGCAGCTGTATCTTCTATGCTCGTACCATGTAAAATAAGTATGGTTGCTTCGAATTCGAAGTTATCCCGATCAAAGCTGATCGTTTTGTATTCGGGGCGCAGATAGGCTTTAATATCCTGCAAATACTGTGTGCATATTCGATTCTTTTCGAGCGTGAGTTCCTTTACATGAAACTTATCTCGTAGCATTGTAATGTCGTTGTTGTCGGTTATTGCCGTGTAGGTATTTTCTTTCAAATGAGCTATGCGGTCTTTTTGTGCAATCAAAAGACGAAGAAAGTAAAAGCCATGCTTCTCGATACGATCATATATTCGCGAATCAAGCTCTTTGAGTCGTGATGATTTGATAAAGACCATTACCCGGAAATCAAAACTATCACTGATACTTCCTTCGGTGTAGTCGTTGAGCTGAACCAACTGCGATTGTGTTGAAGATTCCAGTTCGAAGTTGGTATAAACCATACCGGGATTAATATCTGACATTATATCGAAAACCCGTCGTAATCCAAACGGTCTGAAACGGATCCTAGCGGCTCCAGAAAGCAGCATAAAGTAATCTGTAGAGACGTTTTCCTTTATAATCATCAGAGCGTTTTGACTCAAAAAAGAATCTACATAGTATGTTTCGGCTCCTTCGATGCAGAAATTGATATCACGCGAAAGGATGTATATTTTATTAATATAAGTATGGTTGTATCTCAACTCTTCTACATTAAGTTGAGTAATGTGCTGATCTTCGGCAAGAAGAAAACAATCAATCTTTTTCATATTTGTTTCTACTTTATTGTACTCTTATAACAACCTTCGCAGGAATAAATAATGCTAATTTGTCTGTTTTTTTATCTCAAAATCTTTTTAGTTGTAAAAATTTAATACTTTTACTCATATTCCTTAAAACTATTACACATGAATTCGATTTATAAATCGCGTAGAAACTTCTTGAAACAAGTAGGACTTGTTTCTTCCTTGGCTGTACTTCATCCACATTGGACCATTGGAAAGACTTTAGAAACTCCTTCGGTCAATACACTTTTCGCCACTAACTAACGTCTCACTCTAGCTTGCATAGGAATTGGTCTTCGCGGCCTAAAAATCACGCAAGCCC
>CAMTPD010000085.1 GCA_947074265.1 uncultured Porphyromonadaceae bacterium | reverse complement strand
TTAATTATTCATTGATCTTCAAATTAATATTACAAAAATTCGATAATTAAATATTTAATATAATGAGGAGAATTACAATCCGATATCCTCAAAAAGATCCCAATGCAGATCCTTTGGAATATTATATAAATAATACACAAACAGCATTAGATTTAAAAGGGATGATTTGTGTAGATATATCAATTGAACCCTCAAACCAATTACTGTCATATATGGGTCTTAATGGATCATTTGTATTTAGTAATTTTAAGCTAGCACGAATTCGATGACGATGACAATATTCTATCAGTTATTCCGGATAATCCAGAATTATATGTATCCAAAAAGTCTTTTCATATTGTAACTATTGAAATAGCAATAGCCTAAAACTGTTCCAATGTCTAATGTTTATTATTTTTCAAAACTCGGACTCATTAGTTCGTCTATAGTAATGCCAAGAAGTATTACAAATGATAAAGAAGAGTCGAAGTTATCATGTTTAGAAATAGATTTAAAAAATAAGGAAAAAACTGTAAAGATATTAATAAGATCAGTTAAATTCGCGGAAATAAGCGAAGTAAAAAATACCCTCGAAAAAGTTTATAAGGAAGGCTGGGTCCTTGATTCATATAATTTAAGAGGTAATATAAACTTATGATAGGATGGAATTGTCTTCACTATGCTGCATATATGGGTAGGAAGACTGTAATAAAATTATTGATTGAAAATTAGTAAGATAATGATAATGATAGCAAAATGAATCCTAATGGAAAAACTGAAAATGGATTGACTGCACTTCATTTAGCAGCTAATCAAGGACGTCTTGATGTAGTAAAAATTCTGGTTGATACATTTAAAGCTGATATTAATATTTGCCATAAACAATATGGGACTCCACTCCATTGTGCAGCTCGTGAAGGAAAATTAAGAGTTGTTGCCTTCCTATTGATCTCAAATGCAAGAATAGATTTTCTCACAGAAAATGAACTTTCACCAATGTGCGTTAGTACTGATGACAGGATAACAACTATGCTCATCAAGTACAAAAATCATATAGCCAAGAAAGCAAATGAAAAGAAAGAACATCAAATAGAAGAATTAAAAGGACTCAAAGTGAAACACCAAATCAACTGTAGCAATTTCTTTATTCCTCCTAAGCCACCTAAGTTAATGGGTAATTTGTTTGGTATTGGATCCTTATTTGGAAATAAAAGAAAACAATATTTAACACTTGATCCGATCAAGGCGAATTTAATAGAATATGAACATAAATCCGATTATCCTGATAATCCTTTGGAGGTGTATTCATTGATGGAAATACACAATCTAAGAAAATTGACCAAGAAAGGGGATTTGTTTTTATTTGAATTTTGTTGTAAACGCATTCATGTATTTGGCTCATTTACTGAAGATGCTGTGGATTTATGGATTAAATATTTGAGTTGCGCTATTGTTTATTGTCTGTTCATGCATCAACTCGATAAAGAAATAAAATCACCAGGAATTGATACTGGAGATCGTACCTTTGGTAAAGGTTTGGTGCAATCGACACGTGACTTGCCATACAACGGAAGCCTTAAGGTTACCATTTCGAAGTATTACATTCCGAGCGGACGTTGCATACAAGCAATCGACTACTCGCATCGTAACCCCGACGGAAGCGTATCGAAAGTGCCGGATAGCTTGACAACAGTATTCCATACCGCAGCAGGAAGACCTGTGCGCGATGGTGGTGGTATTGTTCCCGACTTCAAAGTAGAGTCGCCAAAGCAACCTACTATTTCGTATTATTTGGTGATGAATAATGAAATCTTCGACTTTGTAAACGACTGGACCAGCAAGCATAAACAAATTGCGCCGATTGAAGAGTTTGTATTTACAGACGAAGATTACGATGGATTTAAACAATTCATGAAAGGGCGTAAATTCTCTTATGATCGTCAAAGCGAGAAAGCGTTGAAGAACTTGAAAGATATTGCTGAGATCGAAGGATACATGGATGTGGCCTCACCAGAGTTTAAAGCTCTCGAAGAGAAACTTCAACCAAATCTCGATCGCGACCTTGATAAGTTTAAAGATCAAATCAAGCAGTTGATTTCATTAGAGATTGCGAAACGTTATTACTTCCAAAAGGGAGAGATGATACAATCGTTGAAGATTGACAATGAACTTCAAAAAGCGCTTGAAGTTTTGTCAAACCAAGCATTGTACGACAAAACACTTTCTGCTCCGGTAGAAATGGCGAAGCCAGCTGAGGCAAGCCAGCCTACTGAGAAGAAGTAAAGTGAATATGCAATAAAATAACTTCGGAACGCGTGCCTATCCTATAGGGTGGGCCCGCCACTCCGATACCTGATGAAGTGTAAAACTGTGTATTTCCTTCGCGATAATAACCATAAGCATGCTTATGTACTGCTTCTATTACATACTTATAAGGCCAGATTTGTCCGTCGTGTGTATGACCATGTAGACCAAGATCAATACCATTCATCAACATTTCTCCCCAAGCTTCGGGTTGATGGTCGAGAACAATCACCGGAAGCGTCTTGTCCACATCCGTTAATAACGTATTCAGCGATTTTCGTTTTACGTTTACTCGATCTTCCCTTCCTACAAGATAAAAAGCACTATCAGGCATGGCAACCGAATCGGTTAGCAATGTAATTCCCGTACTTCTCAACCACTTTTCCTTGTCGATATAGTTTGCCCGGTACTCGTGGTTGCCCTTCACAGCATATACACCCATGGGTGCAACAATCTGACGAAATACTTCCTCCATGTGCTCTTTCTTTGGGTAGTGCATATCGTAGTCGATGATATCGCCCACCATCACTACCATATCAGGATGCAAAGAATTAATCAAAGCAACTTGTTTCTCAAATAGTTTGCGATTCACTACTTCGCCCAAGTGGATGTCCGATACCAAGGCTATGGTCATGCTATCGATACCTTTAGCTTGTTTGGGTATGGTGATGTACACATTTCGAACAATGGGATTGGTAACATTGTGGTAGCCCGAGATCATAAGCCCTGTAGTAACAAGGCAAACGAGTACAAACAAAATCCGTTTTACACGCGAATAATGATCGTGAATCCATTTTGGAAATACCTTGAAAAGCTTGTTAGAGAGTCTGAGTAGATCAAAAACAACAAGCATCATTACAATATAAATTGATGCAATATACCATGTATTACAGATATACTGTATAGTAGTCATTACAACATCGGGCAGTTCTTTCCGAAATATATATCCGAAAAAATACAAACCAACTTCAGCTCCGATTGCAGCAAGATATGGTATGCGAATCCCTTTACGAGGAGGCAAAGCCTGATAGCCACGCAAGGCAATGTATGCAGTGAAAAGTATTTGAGCAAAAATGGATTGTAAGAAAACTTTCATACGTATGATACTAGGTGTCTAAACAGGCTTATTTCACGTCCAGATCAATACAAACCACTTCGGAGTTTGTTCCTATTCTAAAAGGAGGCCCCCAAAGAGATAATCCGGAACTTACATAAAAATGAGTCTTATTTCTTTTTTCATAACCATAAGGCAGTTCGTAAAGTTGCTTTACTAAAAGTGAAACAGGCCAAATTTGTCCTAAATGTGTATGCCCACTCACTTGCAAGTCTACATTCGCATCTGCTGTATTTTGCAAATCATAAGGCTGGTGATCAAGTACAATCTTAACTACGTCTTCGGGAACACGACTTATCAATTCGTCAATAGATTTGCGGTCTTTGTTGTGACGGTCGTCGCGTCCTGTAATCCATATACCTTCGGTAAGTTCAACAGAAGCATCACGTAAAAATTTGATCTTTGTTTGTTTGTAGAATTCTTCCGATTCGTTGATGCCGGCAATATACTCATGATTGCCCGGAATAGCCCATACACCAAGGGGTGCATCAAGCTTATTAAGTACCTCTTGCATGTTCTGGTCATAAAGAGGAACTACCGAGTTGTCGATCATATCACCTGCTATTACAATAACGTCAGGTTTAAGTGCATTGATTTGGTTTATATAACCGGTCATGCGGGCAGCATCGGTACCGTAACCGAGATGCACATCACTGATGGCAGCAATGCGTAGTTTTTGACCTTTATAGGTAGAGTTATTAACAGCTATGTTGAGAGGTGTTATTGTCGGATTACTGTAGTTTATGTATCCATAAATCATTGTAGCCGTAGTAATTATAACGGAAATAAGTAGCGCGCTAATTTTCGCTTGACGTTTGTTATCAACAATCCAGTTGTTACGGATGCCTGTCATTTTTCCGATGATCAAAAAGAAATCGACCAATATAGCTTGCAACAAAAAATAGAGGAAAGCAACCAACCAAGTATTCCCTACTTCATATACAATATGACCTTGTGAAGGTGCAATACCAAGCTTAGCAAGAAAAAATTGGCAGAAAGGCAATATCGAGACGATAAGGAACAACGGAACATAAGCTACACGCAATGGTTTCAGTGCCGAAAGAAGTTTCCAACCGCGCTGAAATAAATAGAAACTAGCCAAAGCATAGATTAGTATAACAACAATAAAGAACGTTTTCATAGGTATCAAGTTGAAGTTCAAAGATAATAACTTCATTGCTAATTTGAAAACAATAAATAGCCGTTAGACGTACTCGATTTGTTCGATTTTTGAGCCTCATAACGTTCGTTTCAGAACTATGCATGGTTCTTCTAAAAACCATGCATGGTTTTTTTGAAAACCTAGTAAGGTTTTTGTAAAAACTAAACTAGGTTTTATTTACTGTAAATCAGTATTTTATAAATTCTACTTGAGGCTTTTTTAGAAAAGAGTTGTAGTTTCTAAAAAGGACAAGCCATCAATCTTCTTTATGGTAAAGAAGACTGATGGCTTGTTTATTAAAGGATAATCCTATATACTTCTGAAGTGAAAGAATTGCTTCTGCCAGCTTTTTACGATATTGTAAAATGGCTTGCGGATCTTTGTTGTAAGTTTGTTCGTCGGTATAGATCGACTTTGGTATTGAAAGCAACTTTTTGGCTTTGGCCACTTGTGAGGCTTTTGATTTAGGAGCTTCTTGAATGAGTTGTTCCAACTTCATCATGTACTCGTAATCTTCGATACCGTCGCGAAGCGTCTCGAGACGAATAGACGGAACAGCTTCGTTGTTGTAGACTTGTTTGTCGTTGTTTACATCTCTGTTTTCAGGATAGAACATACGTCCGTCGCCATTGCCCCAAACCGTTTGTTTGCCTTGTACCCATCCGTAACCGGTAACCCAAGACATGGCTTCCTGCCAAGGATTTTGCAACTTGCCTATTGGAGAGGCTTCCGGAGAATTCCAGTATGTAGATTCCCAGATTAATATTCCCTTGAGATGGTGCACATACGATGCCCAAATCCACATGCGGAAGTTTACCGCGTCGTGGTCTATAAACTCCGAGATCCAAGGCGACTTTGGCCAGCAACATAAGTATGACCAATATTCTTGCCCTTTTTCGTGCATTTTCTTTGCCTTTTCGTGATCGAGCTTATGCCAAATGGTACAAGAGATGTCGGTTACATCCGAGATGTCTTGTCCTGCAATGTGTTCGGTAAGGAATGTGGTTAGTTTAGGCGCATGCTTCTTTAGCATTTTATGCGTTTCATATATAAACGGATAGTTCGACTCGTTGGGTTCGTCAAACCAGTAGATATACTCTTTGCCAATCATTCCGGTAGCAACGAGGTTCGCCTCTATTTGCTTTAGGTAGCGTTCCATCAAGCGATCGTACTCTTCCGTGCCTTGTGCAAAACCTTCGAATACACCCCCTTCGCTGCTGAAATAGGTACCTCCGCCAAGACCTTTGAGTTGTAGGCGGTGTCCGTTAAAGCCGTATCCGTCGAAATACTTCTTTGCCGCCTTGTTGAAGTCGGTAAAGTCGAGCTGGATATCTATTTTGTTTACATCTACTTCAAAGCCTCCGCATGCCAATAGGTTTTCGGAAGTTTCTTTGTTGCTTGTATCCGAGTTGTCGGAACTTGCCACTCCATTGTCTCCTTGTGTCCAAGCTTTGGCTGCTTCTCCTTTGTCGGTTGTGGAGAGAACAAAGTCGTCGAACCATACGGTGCCGTGACCTTCGCCAATGGCTGTGCGCTTCGACGGATATAGACGAATCATGATAGAGGCCGTTTCCGGCGTAAGGTTTCCGAGTGGAAGTGAATAGCTTTTCCACTCGTTCGAAGCGCGAAATTCTTCGTATCTGTTTTCGAACCAAATGAGTGAGTCGTTCTTATCGTAGCATTCTACACCGATAACAAATGGCTGATCTGCATCTTTCGATTTTGCCCACCATTGTAGATTGTGAGCTTTGCCGCCTTGCACGGGTTGTAAGTTACGCAATGAAGCTTCTGTATTCTCAGTATACGATTTGTCTACCACCATATAGGCGTATTTGCCCGAATGCTTCTCTTTGCTGTCGAAGAAACCACCTTTCCAATCTACTCCGGTAACGGTTTCGTGGATAGGTGTGCGTTCGAAGGGACTATAAGGGGATACTTTGTAGTCGGAGAAAGCTTTCATGTGCAAGTCGAATGCCTTTTGTTTTTCAGCCTCGGTAGTGAGGTTGTTGTATTTGACAACAGATCGGAAGAGCACACGTCTGAACTCCAGTCACTCCGGAGAATCTCG
>CAMTPD010000084.1 GCA_947074265.1 uncultured Porphyromonadaceae bacterium | reverse complement strand
ATTTCGATGAAACATGGAATAGGTCATTAGGATTGTTAATTGTGCGCTCTTCTAAAAAGAACACTGATTACAAAGTTAACCGTTTTACAATATAAACTGTTGCCGCTAACTTGAAAACTAAAGTTGATTAACGCTTATGTCTTATCCTTGCTTGTTGTCTACGCTGATACCAAATAATATATCCGGTAATAGGTAGCGATGAGGCTATAAGACAAACTATGAAGTAGATGAATTGTGTAACTTCTCCACCGAATGATCCGGAGTGTATGGCAAAGAACCATGAGCGAAGTTTGTCGTTTCGCGATCCATCTTTCCAAAGTTTTATATCAGTAACATTTCCTGTTTCTATATCTATTTTGTAGGTATCACGTATTTTGTGGCTAATACCATTTTGTGGTAATACTTTTACTTCGATCGTGTTTGTTTGTGGCTGATCGAGGGCAACGGTAGCTGAAATAAAATCAGGTGATACTTTTTTTATCGCGTCAAATAGATTGCTCCATTCTGTGGAAGTGAGTTGTAATGTAGGTTTTACAGCCTCCTTTTTGCCTTTAGCCTGAGGTTTTCCTGTAGTAGGAGTGCCACCAAGAAGTTGTGTCAAGGCTGAACGATACCAAGGGAACGACCATGTAGGGCCGGTAACAGACATCAGTAAAAGAAATGGAACGAAATAAAGTCCGACGATAGCATGTGCATCTAATAGTTTTCTTTTTTTACCTCTTGACGAGTCAAAAGTAAGTCTGTTTTTTACTTGTTTCTTGCGTAGTGGTAGCCAAACAATAAAACCACAAATGAGCAAAAACGAAAAAAGGATGGTGCAAGTGCCAACGATAGGACGCCCAATCTCAGATGAAAGTAACCAGCGATGGAGAGCCATGATCTGGTAGAAAAAAGAGTCTCCATATGAAAATTGCTCTACAACTTCACCTGTTTGTGGAATAAAGAAAAATAAATCTCTACTATCAGCAACATTGGCACTCCAAGTTCGATCAGGGGCATTGTACCAAGTTAGTCCTGTTAAGGTATGGTCTTCTAAACTTGCATTCAATTGGTTGATTACGGAGTGGAAATCGTTGCTTGTTGTGTCGGAATTCTTATGATAATAACGTTCCTGATTAAAGAAGCGTGTAAGCGGTTGCTCGTATACAAGCAATGCTCCGGTGAGTAATGTGATACTGAGTACCACACCACATACTAGCCCAATGTATTTATGTAAAAGAGTAAGCGATTTCTTTATCATGGAGATGAGTTTTAAAGATGGATAAAACAATAAATAACACAAACAAGCTCTTAGCTTTTTTATTGATGCTCTCAGCTTGTTGTGTTATCTATAGCATAGACCAAGCGGAATTAAAAAGGTTTATGCTTGTTTTGAGTAAAAAAGATTAACAAATACGATTATGGTTTAAAGAGTATACTGTACTGTCGCATTAAAGTTGCGAGGATTGATAGGATTGATAAAGTTGTATCGATAAGCAAGGTATGCTCGTTCGTCGAGCAGATTTTTTGCAGATACAGTAAATCTCCATTTCTGATATTGATATCCTAGCGACATATTTACTTCTGTATATGCAGGTAATACTACGTCCGGATCGCCCGGTTCGATGCCGTGCCAAGGTATTTTTACTTGATCATTGGCAAAGCGTTTGCCGGTATAATATGCTCCGGCTCCTACGAATAGGCCTTTTAAGAATCCGCGTTGTACGGCATAACTAGCCCACAGATTAAAGGTGTGCTTTGGAGTATTCAAAGGCTCGGCATTATCAATATATCTATTGTTTTCTAAATAGCGTGCATCGATGTATGCATAGCCGGTTTGGATGTTTAGGCCATTGATAGGGCGTGCTTGTACTTCGAGCTCAATTCCTTGATTGCGCTGCTTTCCGTTTTTCTCGCCATAACCTTGTCCTTTCCATACTCCGTTTTCATCTTGTTTCATAACCTCCATTACCTGATTGTTGTCAAAGATGTAGAAGTAGGTTAGATTTGCAGATAATCTGTTTTCGAGCCAATCGGACTTGAACCCAACTTCAAATTGATCTGTAATTTGGTTTCCTAGCTCATTGCCATCTATATCGCGAAGCGTTGTCGGCGCAAATGTGTTAGTATATGTTGCAAACATGTTTATGTTTTGCACAGGCCAGTATGAAATACCTGCTGATGGAGAAATTCCTTGAGGGCGTGTTTTAGCTGAAGTTTTCGTCTTATTGTCAGCGTAAGTAAAACGTTCTTCTTCGCTGAATACACCTGTGTAACGCAGACCCAGTGTTGCTTTTAGTTTGTTGCTAAAATGAACAATGTCTTGTACCATAAATCCAATCTTGGATGTACGTGTGCGGGTATCCTTATCGCGAGCTAGAGATGGTAAGTCGTTGATGGTATTGCGAATCGGACCATTGATCACGTCGATGGTGTCGATTACGGCTGTTTTATAGTCGCCCTGAAACTTATCTGTTACACGATAATCCATACCTACTTGCAAGTCGTGAAGAATAGATCCTGTTTTTACTTTCGAACCCAATAGATCTACTTGCATCAACGAGTGATTGTACTCATAATCTGTTTTCGTAAGTACGCGTTTTAATAACGATGTTCCTTTGATTACGTTCGAGTGATTGCCAATTCGGTAATCGTTACGTTCTTCGGTTGTGCGATTCATCACGGCACGAAGTGTGAACTTCTCGTTAAGTCGGTGAGTCAACGTTGCTGATACGGACTGATTAATTACACCTACATTATCGGAGGTAAGACCTGTGAAGCGGTCAAAAGGTAGATCGTATATTTTCCAATCGTAAAGAATGGTTCCGTTGTCGGGAGTACGGTTGTCGTTCAAGTAATCGTATTGAATGAGTAAGTCTGTGTTTCTTCCCAATTGCCAACGTAAAGAAGGATTGAAAAAGAATTTCTCTTTGCTTACGTGTGAGCGATAGCTGTCTCCATTCTCATAAGACCCGTTGAGGCGGAATGATACGCGAGAGTTGCGATCAAGGCTGCCCCAGATGTCTCCATTTGCTTTATAGGTATTGAAGCTGCCATATGCGGCCTTGAAGTTTCCTCCAAATGTAGTTCTAGGACGCTTTGATGCCAGGTTGATAATACCACCCGGACTAACATTTCCGAATAAGATTGCAGACGAGCCTTTGATTACTTGCATTTCATCTACACCATCCATGTCGGGCTGAGATGTTTCCATAAGGATTCCGTCTTTCATAAAAGAGATACCCCGATAGCCACGTGCGCCGAAACTATTTAAAGCTCCACCATAAGTAGCCCAGCTGTATGCGCCCGGAACATTGAGTATCGCATCTTTAATGTCTGTAACACCTTGTTCGTCCATCAGTTTGCGGTCTATAACAGAAATGGTTTGTGGTTGTTCTTTGATGGAAACCGGAAGACGACTCATTGTGAATGGCATGTGTTCATTCATTTGCTTGCGAGGAGCTTGCACGATAACTTCGTCTATCTCGACTTCGTTGTGATGAAGTGTATATTTTTTCTTTATTGGGGTTGTTGAACGAACTACGACCGTATCTTGTTGAGTAATAAAGCCTATGTATTTAATATCGAGAAAAAGCTCTTCTTCCGGAAGATTCTTTAAGATAAAATGTCCGTTACTGTCGGTTACAGTACCAATTTTATATTTCTTATTCCAAATGTTTGCTCCTACTAGTGGAGCTCCATCAGTATCTTTGACAATTCCGGATATTTTACCATCGCCCGATTTTGCATAGACACAAACACCGGTAGAAAAGGCTAGTATAAACGTTAAGAATTTAGTACGCATGAGTTAGTGATTCATTAGTTAATGATTTACGATTGCAAAGAAATAACGAATACAATGACACATCAATCCCTATTTTTTGTAGTTTTTATGGCTTTGTATACCTATATATGGCTAGAAGTTGTTACTTTTGCGCGCTTTTTGTAAATATATGGAATGGTTAGATAGTTTATTTCATAACCAGACAGTGGTACAATCTGTCTTGGTTTTCTGTGCTGTAAGTGCATTGGGATTAGCCCTTGGACGCATTAAAATTGCAGGGATTTCCCTCGGTATCACATTTGTTTTCTTTGTAGGTATTATAGCCGGGCACTTCGGTTTGGCACCAGACAAACAAATGTTGAGCTTTGCACAAAGTTTTGGTCTTATCTTATTTGTGTATGCATTAGGATTGCAAGTAGGACCGGGTTTTTTCTCTTCATTGAAGGAAGGAGGTATAAAATTAAGCATGCTGGCTATTGCTGTTGTAGTAGTTGGTTTGATCTTGAGTGTTGTGTTGCATTACACGATGGGTATTTCTATGCCTGATATGATGGGTATCTTATCCGGAGCTGTGACAAACACACCGGCACTTGGTGCTGCACAGCAGACTCTCAATTATTTGCACATCATGGATCCGAATATTCCTTTGTCGGAGATTGCACTTGGTTGTGCTGTTACATATCCGTTAGGTGTGGTAGGGGTTATCTTAGCACTGGCTCTTCTTAAAAATGTGTTTCCCAAAAGTATTCCGGATGAAGCAAGATATGATCGTAAGGATTGCAAGTCTACGTATATTGTGAGCTTCAAGGTTTCGAACAAACAAATCGTAGGTAAAAGTGTCAAAGATGTTGTGGCTCTTTCACATAAAAACTTTGTGATTTCGCGTATCTGGAAGAAAGGTAAAGTTACAATTCCAACTTCGAGCACTGTCTTTGATTTGGACGATGTGGTTCTGATTATGACTACGGAGAGCGATGCCAAATGGCTTGAATTGCTTTTTGGGGCAAAAGAAGATCTTGATTGGAATGAAGAGGGTATTGATTGGAATGACATTGATAGTGAATTGGTTTCTCGTCAGATTATTATTACTCAAAATAAAGTAAATGGGAAAACGCTTGGTTCTCTTCGTATCCGTAATCATTATGGCGTAAATATTACACGAGTGAATCGAGCAGGTATTGATCTGCAACCTAATCGCGATTTATTGCTTCAGATTGGAGATAAAGTGACCGTAGTTGGAGAGCGTGCTTCAACAAAGAATGTAGAGCGTTTACTTGGCAACTCTCTTGCTCGATTGAAGGAACCCAATTTGATCGCTATTTTTATTGGTATTCTACTGGGGTTAGTTATTGGTTCTTTACCAATTAAAGTGCCTGGTGTTACAGTACCTGTACAGTTGGGTATTGCCGGCGGTCCAATTATTGTAGGAATTCTAATGGGGGCTTTTGGTCCGCGTTTTTCGATTGTTACCTATACTACACAGAGTGCGAACTTAATGCTTCGTCAGATAGGAATTGTTCTTTATCTTGCTGGTTTAGGTATCGATTCGGGTGGTCAATTCTTTGAAACCGTATTTAGAGCTGAAGGGGCACTATGGATTCTTGCAGGATTCTTACTTACTGTAATTCCTGTATTGATTGTGGGAATCTATGCTGTAAAGTTTATGAAAATGGATTTACCACATGTTTCAGGTATGCTTTGTGGTAGTATGTCGAATCCGATGGCTCTGACATACGCAAATACAAACATTGGAGGTCCACATCCTGCTGTTGCATATGCAACGGTTTATCCGGTTGTAATGTTTTTGCGTGTAATTACAGCTCAACTAATGCTTACCATATTTTTATAAATAGAATACGTATTCGTAACTAGATATTCGTGAATGAGTAGAGGGCCTTTTCTTTGGTTGTTTATAACGCCAAAGGAAAGACCCTCTTTTTTGCTTAAGATCTATTTGTTTTGCAAAACATTGACTTTGTCAACTTGTTTCTTCTTTATAACACGAATAATTGAAAAAACTATGAATGAGTACTTCTCCATTTTTGCAGCATGCTGGATTATTTCTAGTATCCTTTGCGCTATAATTGTCTTTTTACATATAAAAAACGGACATCCACAGGAAATGAAAATAATGGAAGCTGTGTGGCCTTTAACAGCTTTATGGTCTGGAATAATTGGTCTTGTTGCTTATTTTAAACTGGGAAATAAGCCAATGGATATGGGTAGTATGGACATGAGCATGGATATGGACATGAACATGAAAGATATGAAGATGCCTGGTATGAAGATGGATCATGCGATGTCGATGGATAAAGACATGAAGATGGATATGCATCACGATATGGCAGGCATGGATATGTCGATGCATCATGATAATATGAAGATGGAGGATATGAAGAAAATGGATATGCCAGATATGAAGATGCCGGCAAAACCTTTTTGGCAGAAAGTCGCCTTATCAACTTTACATTGCGGAGCTGGTTGTACTTTGGCCGATTTGATAGGAGAGTGGCTCGTTTTTTTCTTTCCTGCTATTATTGTTGGAACAGGTATTACAGGACAGTGGATACTCGATTATATTTTAGCTTTAGCGATTGGTATCTTTTTTCAGTATGTTGCAATACAACCGATGTTACACTTGCCTGTAGGAAAAGGTATTATGAGAGCATTGAAGATTGATTTCTTTTCCCTTACATCTTGGCAAGTAGGAATGTATGGTTGGATGGCAATTGCCTTATTCGGGATTTATCATGGCGATTTACCTAAGACATCATGGGAGTTTTGGTTTATGATGCAATTAGCTATGTGTGCAGGTTTCATTACAGCGTATCCTGTCAATTGGATATTAGTGAAAACAGGTATTAAAGCCGGAATGTGATTTGTATAAGGAAAAAGGACGACTTCAGCATTGCGTTGAAATCGTCCTTTTTTTCT
>CAMTPD010000083.1 GCA_947074265.1 uncultured Porphyromonadaceae bacterium | reverse complement strand
CCCATGTTTCGGATGTTTCCCATTTGAGGTTCGGATTCTTTGCTGTTTTAGTAGCACCACCAGAGGTGATTACTCCATCGAACGGATAATTATTGCCAAGATTTAATACAGGAATCGTTGGATAGTACTCATCCATTGCATTTTGATTACCCAGCTTACCCCATGAAGCACGAAGCTTTAGGTTTTGCATGGTTGCACGTACATCTTCCATAAAATCTTCTTCAGAGATTCTCCAACCTGCCGAGAACGACGGGAATGCTGCCCAACGGTTTCCTTTAGCAAAACGTGATGATCCGTCGTAACGAACGTTGGCTTCGAGTAGGTATTTACCTGCATAATCGTAGTTGACACGGCCAAACCACGAAAGCATAGCCAATTCACGCGTATAACCTTCGCCTTTCATTCCGGCTGTACTACCTGCATTGATATCTCCCAATTCATTACTTGGGAAGTTTTGACGGTAGGCTTTGTTTTCTTTGTATCTGAATAGCTCTGAGTGGAACCCGGCAAGAGCACTCAAGTTATGTTTGCCAAACGACTTGTCGTAGGTAAGAAGGACATCTGCAGATGTTGTAGTTCTGAAGTAGTCGCTTTGGTACATTTTGTTTGGGCCTTGATACTTGTTTGGATTGTATTGAATGTCTTTGATAAATTCATTTTCATCACGTACGTCCGATTTGTAAGAAAGAACTCCTTTTATGTCTAGTCCAGAAAGAATATTGTATTTTATCGAACCGATACCTAAGAAGTATTGGTGAACTTTGTTCATTTGCCCACCTAAATCCATCCAGGCTATCGGGTTGCCGTCGCCGATAACGCCATAATATCCGTCTTCAGTTTTGTATGGAATCCATGGTGAAATACGGTTTACCAGGCGGAAGATCTGATCAACACCTCCTCCGGTATATGGATTAGTTGCTTCTTGAAGATCGGTTTTAATGTACGAGAGATTTACATTGGTTTCGATACGATCTGTAGGATTGGCATCGAGATTGACACGAACGTTGTATTGTTCTTTTCCGGTGTTCTTAATGATTGCGTCTTGTTTTAGATAACCAAGCGAAGTCATATAGCGTACCTTGTTGGTACCACCAGTCATGTTTACATTGTGTTGTGTTTGGAAACCCGAACCAACGTAGAATAGCTTTTGCCAATCGGTATCGGGATGTGTATATGGTGAGCTTCCATCTCTAAACTTTTGTAAGTCATCGTCGGTAAACTTAGGAGACTTGCCATCGTTGCGCAAAGCTTCGTTGTAAAGTGGCGCATACTCTGCCGATCTCATATACTCAGGAAGGTCGGTTGCTTTTTGCCATCCGAAGTTACCTGTATAGTTGATGGTTGTTTTGCCTTCTTTACCACGTTTTGTTGTAATAAGGATTACCCCATTGGCTGCTTTGGAACCATAAATGGCAGCACTGGCTGCGTCTTTTAGAACCGTTAGAGATTCAATTTCATTCGGATCAAGGTTAGACATGGATGCTTCTACTCCGTCAACGATTACCATAGGATCAGAATTGTTTAAAGTTCCGACACCACGTACTCGGATGGTTCCACCATCGTGTCCGGGAAGTCCGCTACCTTGTGTTACGGATACACCGGGAAGTAGTCCGGCCAAACCGGCAGATACACTGGTCAAAGGTCTATTCTCTAAGGCCTTTGTGTCTACAGAAGCAATAGAACCGGTAAGGTTTACTTTCTTTTGTGTACCAAAACCAACAACAACAACTTCATCCAGGTTTTGAAGATTCTCTTTCAATACAATCTTGAGTGGAGCTGACCCTTTCACGATTACATCTTGTGGTATATACCCGATGTAAGTAATGTGTAAAGTAGCATTGGGTGCAGCATCGATTGCGAAATTTCCGTCAAAATCGGTGATTGTTCCATCTGTTGTTCCTTTCACGACAACATTGGCTCCAATAATTGGTTCGCCGGAAGCGTCAACGATGGTTCCTTTAACTGTAATGCCTTTTTGCATTACTTCTGTCACATCCTTTAACTGAGAGGGAAGAATAGCATTGGCAACATTGTCTGCCATTGCTGTTCCTGTAAAAATACTCATAAGTAGGAGTGAATAATACCCTACATTTGCAATCTTACCGGATAGTGTTTTTCTTCCTTGATTGATTTTAATCTTATTGTTCCTCATTAGATCAGATTATTGTGATATTAGTTAAAAGACAATCTAAAAGAAACGAGTTCCTTTCAGATTGTCTTTTTTAATTTCCTTAATTCGTGTGGTATTTCAGGATAGAAGAGATTTAAGGCGGTATATTTTCGTTGTGTGTTCTCTTTAAAAAAAATTATCAATTAAAATTGGTATTACGTCGTGTGTTTTTTCTGGTATTATCCGCTTTTCTTTATTTAAACCTTAATGCTCTATATTATTAGTTGTTAGCAATGAAAATTGGCATTTTAGATTTCTGTATCCTTTCTTTAGGGTACTTGGCAAATATATGTATTTAATTTCAATTCATTCAAAGAATATAACAAATAATTTACCAATATTTTTGATTTTAAGAATAGATAGTTAAAATTTGGTTGATATTCTTTCTTATTGCTCCTTATAATCTATTTTATCAAAGGTCTACTTAAAATGCTAATAGCTTTGTATTTATAGAAAAAACAAAAGGAGCTACCCTTTTTGGGTAGCTCCTTTGCTCGTATATGTTACAAATGTATTTCTTAAACATTGAAACGGAAGTGCATGATATCGCCATCAGAAGCAACGTATTCTTTTCCTTCAACGCTCATTTTACCTGCTTCTTTACAAGCAGATTCAGAACCGTATTGGATAAAGTCGTTGTACTTGATAACTTCTGCACGAATGAAACCTTTTTCGAAGTCGGTGTGGATAACTCCGGCACATTGTGGAGCTTTGCTTCCGCGAAGGAATGTCCATGCGCGAACCTCTTGTACACCGCAAGTGAAATACGTTTGAAGGTCAAGCAAGTTGTATGCTGCGCGGATCAAACGAGCTACACCAGATTCTTCAAGTCCGATTTCGTTTAGGAACATTTCTCTTTCTTCGAATGTTTCTAGCTCAGCGATTTCAGATTCGATTTTTGCTGCAACAACAAGAATCTCAGCGTTTTCTTCTTTAACAGCTTCGCGCACCATTTCTACATATTTGTTTCCTGATACTGCGCTGTTTTCGTCTACGTTACAAACGTACATTACAGGTTTGCTAGTAAGAAGGTACAATTCGCGTGCAATCTTTTGCTCGTCTTTTGTTTCGAAAGAAACTGTACGTGCAGATTTACCTTGCTCTAAAGCTTCCTTGTATGCTTTCAACACTTCGTAAGTAACCTTTGCAACTTTATCGCCGCCTGTTTGAGCTTGCTTTTGTACTTTCGCCATGCGTTGCTCTACAGTTTCAAGGTCTTTTAATTGAAGCTCGACATCAATAATTTCTTTGTCTCTTACCGGATCTACAGAACCATCTACGTGGGTAATGTTGTCATCGTCGAAACAACGCAATACGTGAAGGATTGCATCAGTTTCACGGATGTTTGCAAGGAACTTGTTTCCAAGACCTTCACCTTTACTTGCTCCTTTTACCAAACCTGCGATATCAACAATCTCTACAGTCGTAGGAACAATGCGTTGTGGATTTACAAGTTCTGCAAGCTTGTTAAGTCTTGGATCCGGAACTGTGATTACACCAACGTTTGGTTCAATTGTACAGAAAGGGAAGTTTGCTGATTGTGCTTTAGCGTTTGATAAGCAGTTAAAAAGAGTAGATTTACCTACGTTTGGTAAGCCTACAATTCCACATTGTAATGCCATTCTATTTTGTCGTTTTATATATTATCACTTATTCGAGAAGATTATCCTCCTATATGCCGATTGGGCATTTTCGGGTGCAAAGATAACCATTCTTTTCGGATTTATCTCTATGTGTTTGAATCGTTTGGATTAATGTGCCTCCAACCAATTGTCTCCGGCACCACATTCGGCAAGTAACGGAACGCGCATTTCATAAGCGTGTTGCATTTCGTCGATTACGATTTGCTTTACATGCTCAAACTCTTCTTTATAAACGTTGAAGTTAAGTTCGTCATGTACTTGCAGGATCATCTTTGATTTAAATCCTTCGTTGTTGAGACGGTTGAATATTTTCACCATCGCTACTTTGATAATGTCGGCTGCGCTACCTTGGATAGGGGCATTGATTGCATTGCGTTCGGCATAACCACGCACCACTCCGTTGTTTGATTTGATATCGGCCAAATAGCGTTTGCGTTTAAATACCGTTTCGACATAACCTTTTTCACGAGCTTCTTCAATGCATTTATCCATATAGCTTTTCACTCCCGGATAAGTTGCAAAGTAACCGTCGATTAGTTCTTTCGCTTCAGCTCTTGGGATGCTTAGTCGTTCGGCAAGACCGAACACGGAGATCCCATAAATGATACCGAAGTTTGCCGTTTTAGCTTTTCGACGCATGTCTTTGGTAACGTCGTTGATATCTACTTTATAAATCTTCGCTGCTGTAGCAGAGTGAATATCGTAACCCGAATTAAAGGCGTCGATCATGTTGGTATCACCACTCAAGTGAGCCATGATACGCAATTCCACTTGCGAATAGTCCGCTGAGAAGAAGATAGAGTCTTCATTGTCGGCCACAAAAGCCCTGCGTATTTCTTTTCCTTGTTCGTCTCGGATCGGAATGTTTTGCAAGTTCGGATTGCTCGAACTCAAGCGTCCTGTTGCGGTAACCGTTTGATTGAACGAAGTATGAATCTTACCGGAAGTAGGATCGATTAGTTGCGGAAGTGCATCTATATAGGTGCTTAACAACTTCTTCAATCCGCGATATTCGAGGAGTTTTCCTACAATCTCGTGTTTCGAACGTAAGCTTTCCAATACGTCTTCGCTGGTAGAGTATTGACCGGTTTTGGTTTTCTTTGCCTTCTCTACAATCTTCATCTTTTCGAAAAGCACTTCACCAACTTGTTTTGCAGAGTTGATATTAAACTCGCATCCGGCCATTTCATAGATCTCCTTTTCGATGCCCGAAAGAGTTGCGGTAAGGGTTTCGGAAGATTGCTTCAAAGTCGCTTTGTCTACTTTCACGCCGGTCACTTCCATGTCGGCAAGAACAGAAACAAGCGGCATCTCAATGGTGTAGAATAAATCTTCGAGTTGCTCTTTCTTTAATTCTTCTACAAATATTGAGTGTAATTGTAGTGTGATGTCTGCATCTTCACAAGCATATTCATATACTTTAGAAACAGGAACATCGCGCATGGTTAATTGCTTCTTTCCTTTTGCACCAATGAGAGCATCGATGTGAATAGTCTTGTAGTTAAGATACGTTTCGGCCAAGTAGTCCATGTTGTGTCTCAACTCTGGGTTGATCAAATAATGGGCAATCATGGTGTCGAATAGTTTGCCCGACACATTGATACCGTACTTACGAAGCACAACCATATCGAACTTGATGTTTTGTCCGATCTTTTCAATTGATTGGTCTTCGAGTACGTCTTTGAAGATTGTTACCATCTTCATCGCCTTTTCTTGGTCTGCCTCGATGCTTACATAATAAGCAGTATGCGGTTCCATTGCAAACGACATTCCTACAAGATGGGCAGCGATCGGATCAATGTTGTCTGTTTCTGTGTCAAAACAGAAATATTTCGATTGCTTTAATTGTGCTGCTAAATCGAGCGCATCCTTTTCATTATCAATTAAATAATAGTTGTGTTGGACGTCGCTTAACTCTCTGAGATTTGAATATTTATTTTCTTCCGCATCATTGTCCTCAAATATTGCAAAGAGATCACCTTGAACTGGAGCCGTACTTGCAGGAGTAGGTGTTGGAGTTGACTCTAGTTTCGCAAGGAAGTTACGAAACTCAAGATCTGTGTATATTTCCTTTAGTTTGTTAACGTCTGGTTTTTCTCTTAAATACTCTTTCTCACAAAACTCGATAGGTACATCGGTCTTGATGGTTGCAAGAAATCGTGAGAATAAGATTTGCTCTTTATTCTCTACTACCTTCTTTTGCAAAGCACCTTTTAGTTGGTCGGTATTTGCAAGTAGGTTTTCGATAGAACCGAATTGATCCAATAGTTTCTGCGCAGTCTTTTCTCCTACGCCCGGACAACCGGGAATGTTATCCGAAGCATCGCCCATCAGACCCAGTAGGTCGATTACTTGCTCGGTGTTTTGAAGATTAAACTTGGCAAGAACTTCTTTTATTCCCATTATTTCGAAATCATTTCCGCCAAATTTTGGTTTATACATAAATACGTGTTCGCTAACCAACTGGCCGTAGTCTTTATCGGGAGTCATCATGTATACATCATATCCCTTCTTTTCGGCTTGCTTGGCAATGGTTCCGATGACATCGTCGGCTTCGAATCCCGAAACTTCGATAATGGGAATGTTGTATGCTTTTATAATTTCTTTGATATACGGAACAGCCAACTTGATTCCTTCGGGAGTTGCCTCTCGTTGGGCTTTGTATTGCTCATACGCTTCGTGACGGAAAGTAGGACCCGAAGGATCGAAGCCTACAGCAATATGTGTAGGGTTTTCTCTTTTCAGAACATCTTCGAGTGTGTTGATAAATCCGAATATTGCGGATGTATTTAACCCTTTTGAATTGATTCGAGGATTCTTCAAAAAGGCATAATAAGAGCGATATATTAATGAGATCGGAAGAGCACACGTCTGAACTCCAGTCA
>CAMTPD010000082.1 GCA_947074265.1 uncultured Porphyromonadaceae bacterium | reverse complement strand
CTATTCCGATCTTTTCATTTATGGTGTAAAAGCTCAAAAACGAAATATCTCGGAAAACTTGATCAACGAAGTCAATGCACCTTCTATAGACTCTCAGAATACTTTTATCCCATTTACTTATTTTGGAGATGGGAGAAATGGCTACGACATCCAGTATTTCACAAAAGAAGAAATCATCAGTGATATATTAAGGCATTACGAACGTTTTCTATTTATCGTATCAGACAAACGTAACGATCTTTATATACTTGAACTATAAACGACAAAGCCGGCAGAAAACTACTTCTGCCGGCTTTGTCGTTTATAAAATAACAGTTGATATATCGATCGGCACAACAATCACTTCATATGGATCCAACTTATATTGTACATCATCAGATAAATACAACACAACTTCATCTTCGCCACTACTATTTGTCGCAAATAAAACACCTTCTTTCTCATTCTTTCGCTTTATTATATAATGTAAGTTGTCGACACTCTTTTGGATATATGTATCTAACATTATATCTGCTAAATATGCATTAAGCTCTTCTACAACAGTTGCCAACTCATTAAAAACCTCATCCGACTTAGTTCTATCATTCCAAAAAAGTATACCTGTTGCCCCATGTGCAATTGCAGTATAAACTTGACATTTTAAATTACAAACAAATTCTGACGTTGTCATACCCGTTGGTATAGAATAACCATTCCCATCTAAGAAAATCCAAACAGGTGTACTTTTGCTAATCCCTGCCTTTATGGCATCAACTGCTATACCAACCAACAACGGGTTTCGATTACAATCAATAAATGAGTTTATACCAAACACATCTCCACAATTACGATATGCTTGTGCCGAAATTCGAAGATTCTCATAAAACAAACGCTTGAGATTCTCTATATCATAATCTACATAACTGGTCGAACCATTTACATATACAGGCCCTCCACTATATCCCTGCACAAAACCAAGCAAAGGTCGCTCTTGCAATACAATTGCACTATCTCCTAACATTTGATATGGAGGCTCTGCCGGCATTTCCCGATTATTTTTCAAATAATTGTACTCAAACAAATAAGAATTACCTCGAGAAATACCTACTAAATCAGTATATAGAAGTGCTCCTTTTTGTTTTGTTTGAATACGCTCTCTTATGACTTCTCCAATTTCAGGATGCCAACACCAACCACTTCCTGCTCCCCCATTTACAATCTCATCAATAGGAGCCCATATATGATCAATACAATCTCCTGACTCTAGAATAGTATCTATCGTTGTATCAATTGCATCTATAAAAGACTTATCTCTTGCATGTTTTCGCATATATTGTCTTATTGCATAATCTTTATCTGCAAGTGATAAATCAACTGGAAGTGAAGATTGATAGCTTTTCAACATTTCATAAAAACCAACCGACCCTGTCACTTCCACGCGACCTTTAGAATCGTGTTCTTTACCAGGAGGAAGGTACACAATATTGTACAAATTAGATTGAGTAAGATATCGAAGGGCATCTGCTCTATACTTAATTGGATTATCTTCCATTGCATTTGCAGTATACCCCGGCACATTCCATATGCCTAATGCAAAAAATCGTTCATATGCATCCTCTTTAGGCTTCTTTCTCAAAACCCAACCTGCATCATCTGTACTCCACAACGATCGCTCTTGAGAATAACTAGTAACCCCAAAAGTCAAAAACAAACTACAAATAGCGATTAGTCTCATATCCATTATATAATCTTTAAGAATCTAAGCCATTATACAAACTTCCATCACTATTCAGCTTTTAAGATTATCGCATCAGCAAATATAGTCCCATCAGACAACTCTCCTTTAACACCAACTTCTGCTTTGCCAGTATTTAATTTATGACAACCTAAGTCAATCCATTGACCTATGTGCTTTTTGGGATTAACATATACATTCTTGATCCCATCTGCTGCTGTTATACTTACAGACATGCGATCAGGCATATCTGCAGGAGCAATTAAAGCAGAACAATAAAAATAGATCGAATATTTAGATCCATATTTTACTTCCGGATAAAAAGCAAACTCATTATCTTTTGTTTTTCTATCTCCTTGCGCATAACTATGTTTATAATAATAACCTTCATGCATTTGCCAATCCCCCTTACGAGAAGTATTAGAATCCATATCATCAACAAGTATATCCGGTATAGAATTATCTAAATAAGGATCTGAAATTAATTTATTCTGTAAGGTTGTAACTTCAACATCTTGTATAATATTATTCGTGTTGTCTATCGCCATAGCCGCGGCAACTGCCGCACTTTGACCCAACACCATAAAAACTGGTTCCATTCGTAGCGAACCATACGCAATATGTGAGGCCGATAAACAAACAGGAACAAGTAGATTTCTACATTCTTGTCTTTTGGGTATAATACTTCGATAAGCAATCGGATAAGGTGGAAAACCTCCAATTTGTACATCCCCTTCATTTTTGACCATTCCGTCAATAATTATGCGTTGACAATTGTGCGAGTCCATAATATAAGCAGCCAGTCCTACCCCGTCATCCACGACTTCGTCTCCGACACAGTTTTTCTGAGTCATCACATAATCACTAATCATACGTCTCGCCTCTCGAATATACAATTGGGTAGGAAAATTATCGTTATCTATAAACTCATCTTTTGTCCATCCGAACTGACTTACCTTATCTCTCAATTCTTTCGGAACTCTAGTATCATGCGTCAGAAAGTACATCAAACCTTTCGTATAACTTTCATGATCTTTCCATATTTGTTTGCGCTCCTCATAAGTAGCTTCGGGATATTTATGATTCATTCCAATCATATCTGTAGATAAAGGGCCTCTATTATTCACATCATATTTATCATCCGGCATCTCTCCCCAGTTAATTAGTAGATATTTATTAATGTCACATCCAATACCAGGTATAGCTCTAGCTAATAACTCATATTTAGTTGAATCGTAATCTGCAGGTTTTGTAAAAGGCACGTTATTAGTTGCGTTATTAGTCAAACACAACCGAAAGTTATAAGCTTGTATTAAAGAATCTCCAGAGCCTATTGCTCGATATGCATTATTGCTTATTCCCCAACATAAACCGGAGGTAGAATCCCCTGGAACTATATATGGATCAACTCCATCCGGAAATTGATGCCAATAAGACAACTGCACACCATTTAAACTTTCGCCATAAGTGTCGTTTGCCTCTCTTCCCACAAAGTAAGAAATTCCAGCTTTAGCCATAAGATCACCTTCATAAGTGCAATCAATATATTGCTTGGCTTTTACATGTATTTGATTTGGAATGCCTTTATCATTATCCGGCTCTAACGCGATAGACTCTATAACACCATTTGTATTATTCGCTTCTACAATTCGATATTGATATAAAACATCTACATTATCATTCGAGATAAAATGTTGCATCACATTCATTGCAACACTTGGAGGAAACATCCATTGTTCAAACTTATTATAATATCTTCCTACTTCTCTATAAAATAATCGTGCTAATCCGGTAACAGCATATTTATTGCCAATATCTGTAGCCCCAAGTCCACCGGTAGTCATTCCACCAATATACCTACCCGGCTCTATTAGCAAAACAGATTTACCCATCCTTTTTGCAGCCATAGCAGCCACAACACCTGCCGAAGTTCCGCCATATATACAAATATCGACTTCTTTCTTAGCCGCCTCAACTGCAAAACTATCTGCCCATGCAAAAGAAGTAAGAAGTATAATACATATTTGCTTTCTCATAATCATGACTGTTAAAATATAAAGCTCCGAATCAATAGCTTTATGCTATAGCATTCGGAGCTTTTACTATGATTAATAACCTGGGTTTTGAATTACTTCACCTTTACCTTCATTAATTGCCCATTGTGGTATAGGCATCAATACACACTCATCGCGTGTTGTTGTAGATCCTTTATACTCTCGAGCATATTGTATATACTTCCCATGTCTTATTAAATCTTCTCTACGTATTCCTTCAAACCAGAACTCATGACCTCGTTCAAGCAAAACAGAGTCTAGAAATTCTTGTAAGGATGGAACATCTGCTAATGAAAGAGCAGCCAATCCTGCTCGAGATCGTATTTGATTGAGCAAATCTACGGCTTCTTGTGTTGCACCACCGGCATTACGAGCAATTGCCTCAGACAATAATGTAAGCACATCTGCATACCGCAATACAATCCAATCGACTTGACTTTCCTCTCCTGTAGCAGATGGATCCTCTCCATACTTTACAGGCAAAGCTCCTTTTCGTAAAGCAACATGAGTATCTTTTGTTGATTCATTGTAGAGAACACCATCATTTCCCATAAACTCACCTACAAGCACGTCCAGTCTTTTATCGTCGGCTTCAAATGTGTGATAAAAATTCCATGGCACACGATAACCATTCCATTTCTGAATCGCAGTATTTTGTGTAGGATACTCGCTTGGCAACACGTGTGCAAGCCAAAGTTGAGCATTTTTGCTATCGCATGTAGCTGCAAAAATAATTTCTTTATTTCCCTCATTTTCAAGTTTAAAAATACTCGCATAATCGGTCATCAATCCGTAACCATACTCTGGGTCTAACAGTTCGCGACCTACACTTTCAGCTTTTGCCCATTCCCCTTCATGCATATATAACTTCATAAGAACTGTTTTTACAAGGCCTTTTGTAAAACGTCCGTAATCAGTGTCTGTATATTTAGCAGGTAAAATTTTAGCAGCTTCCATCAAATCCTCCTCAATAAAGCTAACGGTCCATTCTTTAGTTGGTCTAGGTATTGCCTTATCTGCCAACGGAGTATTTAGCTCTTCTAATGTAGCTACCGGAACCGGACCATACCAATTGTAAAGCATATATAGCATCCAACCTCTCGCAGCTCTCAACTCTGCAGTTAGTCGTGCTTTCTTTTCGGCATTCATTTCTATTTTAGAGATACGGTCCATCGTTATCGTAAACTTTCCAATATCTCTTGTATATTCATAAAAACGTCCTACATAAGATTCATTAGCATCCCAATTGTGATACAAAGCAGGTCCCCAACTATTTTCACCCCATTGACACTGCCCCAGGTCTGTAGACATATCGCCGATTATTTGAATACCTCCTGACGCTACTGTAAAAATTCCACCATACCAATTAGATCGAAATGGCAAATAACATGCATTTACCAAAGCAAATGCATCTTGCTCTGTTTGAGGAAAAATTGTGGGATTAATTACATCATATATCTCAGATTCTAAATTAAGACAAGATGTATTTAACAATGAAAGTGCGGTAACAACCGACAGTGATATATTTCTGATAGTACGCATAATAGTAAAAATTAGAAGGTGATATCAATACCTAAGCTATATGTTCTTACATTAGGGTAAGCAGCTGAGTGATTATCTGTTTCAGGATCGAGCCCTTTATAGTTTGTGAAAACAAACGGATTATTTATATCAACATAAACTCGCACATTTGATGCAACCTTAGGAATTGAAAAGTTGTAACCCAAAGCAACATTACGCATGCGTACAAACCATATTTTTTCCATAAAATAATCGCCTGTTCCGAAACGACTTCTCGATTGAAAATAACCCGGACGTTCGGTATTTTTATTATCTGCAGACCATATCTCTTTTGTTGTAGAAGGCATATTATAGCCTCTTCGGATATCTTCAATTCCATTAGGTCCAAAATCGAGATAAGAACCAGAAGATAGTTTATTAAATACTCCATACATATAAAAAGACAAATCGAACTTTTTATATGAGAATGTATTGTTAAATCCTATTTGAAAACCCGGATCCCATGATCCGTAATATATTTTATCTGCATCATCTAACTTGCCGTCAGGTTTACCGGTTTTCATAGGAATACCATATTTATCAACCATAATCTTCCCATTATCATCATATCGATAACCATCTAGATCTTGTATTTTAACCTGTCCAGGAAGTGCTCCGGGCATATAATCAATTGTTTCTCCCGGCTGAATTAGGCCGGCTGATTTATATCCATAAGCAGAACGAATAGGATCATTATATTTTTCATAAGCTGCAGGTTTCCATGATGGATCACGCATATCCCATGTATCGCGATACATAGAGAAGGTTACGTCCGAACTCCAATTAAAAGATGAAGTAATAACATTTCTACTACCTACAGTCAATTCAAAACCTTTACTTTTTGTTGATCCGATATTTGCAGCAATAGCACCTACTTCAAGAAAACTCATCAGATTGCGGGTACTTAACAAATCTACAATTCTACGACTGAATAACTCAGCTGAGATATTAACGCGATCATATAGGCCCAAATCAAGTCCAAAGTTCCACTCTTTTGTAGTTTCCCATTTCAAATTAGGATTACCCAATTGTCCTAAGCCAACTCCCTTATATGCAATATCGCCAAATACATATTCACCTGTTATGCTATAATAATCCAGTGCTCTATTCCCGATATTGGAGTTTCCGGTTTCGCCGTAACTTACACGAAGCTTACCATTTGTAATTACATCCCGAGTTCGCTCCATAACATTCTCTTCACTAAATCGCCACCCCAAGGCAACTGAAGGGAAATATCCCCATTTGTGATTTTTTGCAAGATTTGAAGCACCATCGGCACGAAGTGTTGCGGTAAGTAAATAACGATCGAGTAGTGAATAATTAACACGACCAAAAAAAGAAGCCATGCAACTTGAGTTACCCCAAGATCCTACTGTTGGTTTAGCAAAAGCACCGGCACC
>CAMTPD010000081.1 GCA_947074265.1 uncultured Porphyromonadaceae bacterium | reverse complement strand
TTCACCGACATAGCGAGGCCCCCTTTTCCATGCTTGCCCATTGAAAAGTCGGTTGACGCCTTTTACCGGATTTACGACAGCCGCCGAGACTTCACGCAAGACACGTTCGAAGCCTATACTTTGCTCATTTAATAGCAAAGACGATACTCGATAAGTTGCTTCGCCTAATCCGATACCACCCAACGTTGTTGAGATGATAGCATTCGTTGATGGTGGTTGTGTTTCAAGAGACATTTCCCAAATAAAGCTTCCGGCAAAAGCATATGGAGCCGACTCCCAAAAGTTAAGCCCATTTGACCGGGCGGCACTGTAATACAACCCTCCTTGGTAAGGATGAAAGAATAAGTTTGTTTCAAAACAATCGTTGTCCCACAAGAAGCCTGTCTTGAAGTTTTGTTTTATCGACGACCAACTGATCTTTGCGTAATCTTTATTTGCAGCATACCTTGTCAGCACATGAAACAAAGCATCGAGCGACAATACTTCTGCAGCAGCAATCCAGGGTCTTTTTCTTGGCTCCAGTTGATACCTTGAATGCCCCAACGTATCAACTTTATAGAATTCGAAATCATTTGGATACTGAGCTCTAACCTCAGCTGCACAGCAAAAGATAAGAGTATATACTATAAAAACAATTATTCGCTTCATCTGTGGTTTCTACTTTATCTTATAATCGGAAACCACATCGTTTTGTTTATTACAACTGTTTGAGGGGTTGTTTTATTTTAAGGCGCAGTTCTTCTAGTGAACCAACCTGCATATCGTGCATTGCCTGTAATACCAATTTTGCACACGCTTCTGCATCAGCCCCCGCACGGTGATGCGTAAATTCGATTCCGAAGGTAGAACAAATATTACCCAATGAATACGACGGTTGTCCTTTCCACACCTTTCGTGCCATCGATACACTACACATGTAATCACAATGCGGCACGGCAATGTCGTAACGTTGCAAGATTGCACGCAACACGCCCATATCAAAAGCTGCATTGTGCGCAACCAACATCTTTTCCGACAATAAAGGTTGAAGCTTTACCCACAATTGCTCAAAGTCCGGAGCATGCTTTACATCGGCAGCAGAGATACCATGTACTCGTTGATGGAAAGGATTGAAATAAGGGAAAGATGCCGGTTTGATATATTCTGATATTGTTTCTACAATCTTTCCGTTTTGTACAATTGTAAGCCCGATCTCACATGGATCGTGTTTAGTGGCCGTTTCAAAGTCTATTGCGATAAATTCCATATCATCTTTTTCTTTACTTATCATTCAAAGTTACAAAACAAGAAAAGGGCCTGATACACTACCCGAACTAAAAAAACAGAAAAAACTCTTATTTCTTTAATGGAAATGTATCAAGCCCTTCGCCCGATGTATATATATTATATATAATTACAATGGTAATTTACCTAGAATTACTTCTGTAGCTCCTTTGTTCGACATTACATAAGTTCCCGATGCACTTCCGGCGTTAGCAAGGAAGGTTTCGTCTTTTCTAAACTTATCCATTAGCGTATCAAAGCCAGCCTTATCGGTTACACTAAAGGCTCCGCCACACGCAATCAAGTCTCGTGCCTCTTTAAACTTCTGATATTTTGGACCGATAATAACCGGAACTCCATACACAGCCGCCTCGAGCGTATTGTGAATACCACTACCAAAACCTCCTCCGATATAAGCAATATCGCCATATCTATAAATGGAAGATAAAAGTCCGAAGCTATCAACAATGATACAGTCTGCCTTAGCAACAGCCTCTTCCGTTGCTTGCGAAAGCATAACCGAAGTACGCTTCAGCAAGTTTAGTATCGAGCTTATGTGCTCTTTGTGTATTTCGTGCGGAGCAATGATCAGCTTCATATCCGGATGCGCATTGAAATACTTTACAAAGATCTCTTCATCCTGAGGCCACGAACTTCCCGCCACAAGTGTCAGTTGGTTATGTTCCTTTGCCTGCTGAGCAAACTTCTCAACGAGCGGCAGTTGCTTTGTTTGATTAAACACATCAATAACCCGATCGAAACGTGTATCTCCACAAGCCGTTACGGCTGTTACGCCATACTGAGCCAATAGTTGTTTTGACGCTTCATCTTGTACAAAGATGTGATTAAAGCAAAACAGCAGGTTCAGATATTTTTTTCCGTAATCTTTAAAGAAGAGCTGCTCTCTTCTGAAAATAGCAGATATAATATAGGTTGGTATCTGACGCTTTTTCAGTTCTGTCAGATAGTTTGCCCAGAATTCATACTTAATAAAAATAGCCATCACCGGACGTGCCAAATCCAGAAACGTGCGCACTTCGCTTTTATTATCAAACGGAAGATAACAAATCACGTCGGCACCCTCGTAATTCTTACGCACCTCATAACCCGACGGAGAAAAAAACGTTAGCAAAATCTTGTATTCAGGATGCTGCGTCTTTAACTTCTCCATCAACGGACGGCCCTGTTCAAACTCTCCTAACGAAGAGGCATGAAACCAAATATAGTTTGCATTGGGATCGATCTTTTCGCGTAGTATATTAAAAGTTTGCCTTTGCCCATCCACCATTAACTTGGCTTTCTTGTGCAAAGGCGAAACCGACTTAACTACATTCGAGTAGATTCGAATTGCTAAATCATAAATCATATATTACTGAATAGTAGACACTGCTTTTTGAATACGTTCGATTGTTTCGTCTTTTCCAAGCGCGCAAACAATTTCGAAGATATGCGGACCTTTCGATTCGCCTACCAAAGCCAAACGGAAAGCATTCATAATATTTCCAAGGTGGTATTGTTTCGATTCAATCCAAGCCTTAACGATTTCTTCGGTATTGTGTACTGAAAAATCTTCTACACCTGCAAGTACTTCGCATAGCTCGGTAAGTTGCGTAGGAGTTTCAGCTTTCCAGCGTTTCTTCACAGTTTTCTCATCATACGCTGTAGGTGCTACGAAGAAGAAGAACGACTGATCCCACAATTCTTTTACGAAGTTGACACGTTCTTTTACCAAGCCAACCACTTTCACAACGTAATCAAACGGAGCTTCGATGTCTTTCTCTGCCAAAACAGAAGCAAACATAGTCGCTACGTCTTCGTTCGAGCGCATTTGCAAGTATTGGTGGTTGAACCATTTTCCTTTTTCGTAATCAAACTTCGCACCGCTTTTGCTACAACGCTCTAGCGAGAATAGTTTAATCAACTCTTCCATCGACATGATCTCTTGATCGTTGCCCGGGTTCCATCCTAGCAAAGCAAGGAAGTTTACCACAGCCTCAGGTAAATAACCTGCTTCGCGGTATCCTGAAGAGATATCTCCGGTTTTAGGATCTTGCCATTCCAATGGAAATACAGGGAAACCAAGTCTGTCGCCATCACGTTTGCTCAACTTTCCGTTTCCTTCCGGTTTAAGCAACAATGGCAAGTGAGCAAAACGAGGCATCGTTTCTGTCCAACCAAGGAATCTGTAAAGTAATACGTGTAGAGGAGCAGATGGCAACCACTCTTCACCGCGAATCACATGTGTCACTTCCATCAAGTGGTCGTCTACAATGTTTGCAAGGTGATAAGTAGGCAAGTTGTCTGCCGATTTATATAGAACTTTATCGTCAAGTACAGAAGAATTGATCACCACTTCGCCACGGATCAAGTCATCGACAACCACATCTTCGTTTGGTTCAATCTTGATACGAACCACGTATTGATTGCCTTCCTCGATTAGGCGAGTTGTTTCTTCTGCTGATAAAGTCAAAGAGTTTCTCATCAATAGACGCGTAGAAGCATCATACTGAAAGTTCGAAATTTCGTTTCTTTTAGCTTCTAGTTCGGCCGGTGTATCGAATGCGATATACGCAAGACCGTCTTTCAATAACTGATCTACATATTGTCTGTAGATTTCTTTACGCTCCGACTGACGATACGGACCGCAATCGCCGCCAAAGTTGACACCTTCATCAAATTGAATACCCAACCAGGTAAGAGCCTCAATGATATAATTTTCGGCACCTGGCACAAAGCGTTGAGAGTCGGTATCCTCGATACGCAAAATCAAATCACCTCCGTGTTGTTTGGCAAACAGATAATTATATAAGGCTGTACGTACGCCTCCAATATGAAGCGGGCCTGTCGGACTAGGCGCGAATCTTACTCTTACTTTTCTTTCAGTCATGATCGTTATTCGTGAAATTTTGGACAAAAGTAGTGCTTTTTCTACATACTCATGCCTTAAGAGAAAGAAGTTTGAAGGTTTCTTTGTACTTTTCGGAAAATTTCACGTGTATGGTAAAGACTTCTATTAAAATACCGCTTGCGCTCTATTTCATTTTCGCAACAGTAGTTATCGCTTATTTCTTTCCGAAGGAAGGTAAATTCAGATACCAATTTAACGAAGGGAAACCATGGAGGTATGGCTTGCTTACGGCCACATCAGACTTTCCTATTTACAAAAGCGAGGCAGAAGTAAATGCTGAGCGAGACAGTGTATTGAAGAAGTTTATTCCATATTATCTGCTACAAACCAATGTAGAGAAAGATCAACTGATCGAGTTTGAAGATGAACAGAAAGAAAACCTTTCTGACATCCAACTTGTGCCATACATCAAATACATTCGCGAGAGTTTAAAGAAGATCTATGCAAAAGGTATTGTTTCGAACAAAACCTTGCAAGATGCACAAAACTCGCGCAACGAAGTCATGCTTGTCAAAGACAACATTGCCTCTCCCGAAAACATACAGAACTACTTCACGCCCAAAACTGCCTACGAATACATCATCGACAATTGTCCGTTGTGGCTCAACAAACAAACACTTCAGTCTTTTAATCTCGAGAAATACATCCTTGAGAACATCTCCTTTGACCCTAAGATGTCTGACAAAGTAAAGCAAGAGCTATTGCTATCGGTATCACCCGCAAGTGGGATGGTGCAGGCTGGCGAACGGATTGTAGACCGTGGTCAAATCATCGACTCACATACATTCCGCGTACTTAACTCATTGAAGAGTGTAGAAGAACAGCGTGCCGGATCGAAACAACGCGACCGTCTGATGTTTCTCGGACAACTATCCATTGTAATCGGATTGATGTTCTGTTTTGGTTTTTACCTGTATCTGTTTCGTCCCAACTACTTTTACAACAAACGAAACCTCGGCTTCCTTTTGCTCTCGATGGTAGTATCGTGTGTGCTCACGGGGCTTACCGTAAGCTACAACCTCTTTAATGTCTACATCATTCCGTATGCAATCCTTCCGATCGTGGTGCGTACCTTTTTCGATTCGCGCACGGCAATATTTACCCATACCGTAGCCATGCTGATTTGCTCCATCATGGTGCCTTTCTCATACGAGTTTCTGGTGATGCAACTCATTGCAGGCATGGTGGTAGTCTTTAGTTTGAAAGAATTGTCGCAACGATCGCACCTGATTCGAAGCACCTTCTTTATATTCCTCGCCTATGCCATCGTATACACCTCGTTGGTATTGTATCAAGACGCCGACATTGCCAAGATAAACTGGAAAATGTTTCTATATTTCGGCATCAACTTCGTGTTGTTGATGTTCTCGTACCTATTGGTTTACATCCTTGAAAAGTCGTTCGGATTCATTTCCAACATCAGTCTGGTAGAATTATCGAACATCAACAACTCGATCTTGCGCAAACTATCCGAGAATGCCCCGGGTACGTTTCAGCACTCCTTGCACGTATCCATTCTTGCATCGGAGGCTGCGGCCAAAGTAGGCGCCAACGCCCAACTTGTACGTACCGGTGCGCTTTATCACGACATCGGTAAGATGGAAAACCCTGCATTCTTTACCGAAAACCAAATCAACAAAGTCAACCCGCACAACAACCTAAGCTACGAACAAAGTGCGCAAATCATCATCAACCATGTGCACGACGGCGTTAAGATGGCGCAGAAAGCAGGCATCCCTCAACAGGTGATCGACTTTATTCTCACGCATCATGGCAAGAGCAAGACGCGTTATTTTTACAACTCCTTCCGAAACGAATTCCCCGACAAAGAAGTCAACGAAGAACTCTTTACCTATCCGGGACCGAATCCTTTCTCGAAAGAGACCGCTATCTTGATGATGGCAGATGCCGTGGAGGCTTCGTCGCGAAGCCTTTCGGAATATACCGAAGAGTCGATCCAAAACTTGGTAAACCGTATCATCGACATGCAGATTGCAGAAGGGCTTCTCAACGATACCCCTTTGACCTACCGCGATGTGCAGGATATAAAAAACGTCTTCAGCGAGAAACTGAAGACGATGTATCATACGCGTATAAGTTATCCGGAGCTTAAGCAACGGTAAGACGACGCAACAATTCCGCGCAGCCGTCTTCGAGTAGATCCAGTACCAATTCGAAGCCGGTAGCGCCACCATAGTAAGGATCGGGAACGTGGTCGTTTCCAAATTGCGTAAAGTATTCGGCCATGCGGTGAATCTTTTCGCGACCTTCCATATCGGGAGCCAGCTTGCACAGGTTGTCGTAATTCGAATCGTCCATTGCGATGATGTAATCAAACTTTTCGAAGTCATCGAACTTGATCTGACGCGAAAGCGAAGTCAGGTTGTAACCTCTGCGTTGTGCGTGCGAACGCATGCGGGCATCCGGCAATTCGCCTTGGTGGTATCCCGAAGTTCCGGCCGAGTCGATCACAAAAGCCTCCTCTTTGCCCGCTCGCTCTACAAGCGTCTTGAATACACCTTCGGCGGCAGGAGAGCGGCAAATATTGCCCAGACAC
>CAMTPD010000080.1 GCA_947074265.1 uncultured Porphyromonadaceae bacterium | reverse complement strand
ATCACGAGCATCCAGCATATCGTAATTCTTTGCAATATTTTGCAAAGCAACAGTTCCGGAATATTTAATCAGCGGTTTGCCTTGTTTTCCTCTTTTCGTTGTTACAATAATCACACCATGTCCGGCTCGTGATCCGTAAATTGCTGTTGCACTTGCATCTTTCAATACTTCAATCGATTCGATATCATTTGGATTTATCGAAGCCAACACATTATCTTTCGGGCCACCATCATAGCGGTTTCCACTACCTGGTTCTCCTGATGAGGTAACCGGAAATCCGTCAATAATAATTAATGGATCATTTCCGGCTCCTGTTGAAGCAGCTCCTCGAATACGAAAAGAAGCCTGTCCTCCAGGCTGTGCACTCACTGTATTTACTTGAAGTCCGGCAGCCTTGCCTGCTAATGCGTGGCTAATAGTTGAGACGGTTGCCACTGGAGTTTCATCCATTTTTACAGACGATACAGCACCGGTAAGATCTTTCTTTTTCATGGTTCCATATCCAACCACGACAACCTCATCCAGATTTTTGGTATCTTCTTTCATTACAATATTCATTGCTGCACCACCTTTTACCGTAACATCTATCGGCAAATAGCCTATATAGGTAATGTGCAATATTGCTCCCACTGGCGCATTCACTTGAAATGCTCCGTCCACATCTGAGATTGTTCCAACTTCTGTACCTTTTACTACAATATTAGCACCAATAATAGGTTCTCCTTTTTCATCTGTGATCACACCCTTCACAGAGCTCTGTTGTACTACTGCATGGTTTAAATCAGAAGAGTTCTTTACATAATCCGAAGTATTAGTTTCGGCATTCACGTTGCTTAAAACAGAACTAAGCAAAAAACAAGTTACACATAATCTCCTCATTGGAAATTGATAACGGACTACATCTGAGGTAGTCACTCTTTCATTGTTCTTCATAAGTTAGATTTTCAAGATTTCGAATGCAATGTATTAAAATTACTCATAAAACCATATCTAAAATTAATTTATTTTCTTTATTATCAATTTACTTTATTAAGTTATCACAATAACTTTATTCAAAATACGACACCTAAATAAAACGACAAACCCGGCAGAAAACTACTTCTGCCGGGTTTGTTATTACAAAATCATATTTTCAGTTATTTCTTATCCCACCATAAACGGCCAAACTCGTTTTGGATTTCGCCAAACTCTGCATCAGCTGCCATTTTCTCAATGCGGTCTATCATATTCGCTTTGTTAGGTGTACCCTCTGCCGGGTAAGCAAAACGTGTTCTTCGTGGCACTGTTTGCTCTTCGCCATTGATCATTACTTTATCAAACGTAACAATTGAAGAAGTTTGGTTCGGATAACCGGTTCTACGCCACAAAGCCCAAGCTTCATTTGTATTTTTATAGTGTTCAACCCACGATTGGCAATAAATCTGCTCCAATGCATTCGCAGCATTCCAGGCAATACCCGGTTGCGACAAGAATTCATTGATCTCTGCATCGGTGATTGGCTCATACTCGTATATTTTACAATATTCACCCATCGCACTCCAATGCTTGAGAGAAGCTGTAATACCTTCTTCGTACCATTGCTGCGCAGATTTGGCATTACCAACACCCAACAATGAAAACTCTGAGGCCATGAAGCAGAAGTCGGCATAAGTAAGGTTTGGAAACCAAGAACCGCCACTACCATTATCGTACATCCCTTTCCAAAGACGCACCTGTGGCTGGTTCATTGCACGCATATCTG
This sequence comes from uncultured Porphyromonadaceae bacterium, assembly GCA_947074265.1. Classification (GTDB taxonomy): domain Bacteria; phylum Bacteroidota; class Bacteroidia; order Bacteroidales; family CAMTPD01; genus UBA12018. Next base: position 5,015 of record CAMTPD010000080.1, on the reverse strand, counting down.
TTCCATCTTTTAGTGTACGTGAAAAGTATCGTTTGTCAGTTTTACGCTCATCGTAACTTACAGTACCACCTTCCCATTGTGTAAAATCTGACGGAATCAATTTCTCTGGATCTGTTTGTTCAGAGTTATATTGAGTAACATTTTCTGAAGTCAAATTATTTATCCTAAAATAAATACGTTTACGTGGATCATTATATGTCTTTAAATAGCGCATAAACGGAGCAGATGCTCGATCCATATCAATTACAGAATGCCAGTCTCCATTGTTAGTGTATAATTTATCAAATTTGATGATAAAACCATCTTCATTTGATGTTGGAATACTACTTTTCAATACTTCTGCTGCGATCTCTTTTGCTTTTGTTTCATTTCGTTTCAACATACGCAACGCTATACGCAAACGAAGAGCATTTGCTGTCTTTACCCATTTCGAGATATCCCCTTTAAAAGCCATATCATAGCCGGCCAAAGAAACCTGATCGGTAGAAACCGACAACTTTTCAATAGCTGTTTTAAGCTCTTGATCCCATATTGCAAAAAGCTCTTCTTGAGTATCAAACTTAGGATTCTCCAAATCCGGACGCCCTCTTCTTAAACCCCAACCTTCGGTATAAGCCAATGACCCATGCATATCTGTTGTTGCAATACCTTTATTAATCAACATGATGCGAGACACCTCTATCAAATCAGAGTATCGAGGTAAGTCATCTGGCATATTCTTTGATATATAATATTCGATATGCGTTGCATAGCCACCCACATCAAGCCATTCAGAATACAAATCAGCACCAATACTTGAAGTGAAATACGTGAAGTTGGTTGTGCTGTATCCCCAAATATTAGAGCAATATTGCAACCATCTCAACTTACATGCATACGAATCTGTCCATGTAGAGCCAGCTCCTTGATTACGTTCCTGCACTTTATATAGAAAAGTTAACGGATCTACTTCATATACTGTCGATACACTATTATTTATATCTGTAAAACTCTCACAACCTGTCAACAGTGTCATTGACAAAGGCAATAAGCAAAGGATTTTTTTTATTGTTTTCATGGGATAATCTCTTTTTAGAATGATACATTGATATTGAAACCGTAGTTACGTGTATAAGCAGCACCGCCGCTTTCAAGGTATTCCGAACTTTGATTTGTTGCCAAACCTTCAGGATGAATATTGTTTGGCAAGCTGTTGTACAAGTAGCCAACATTTCTAACCACAAAACCTACACTTACATTTTGCATGTAAATCTGCGAAGTCCAATCCTTTGGAAGCGACCATCGAAGCGATAACTCTCTCAATGCTATCCATGAGCATTTCTTAATTGCTTGCTCACGAATACCCGTACCCCAATCGGCCAAGTTTGCATAATATTTATATGCCGACAATGGTTCCACATAACCTTTATCGTATGCCTCTTGGTACGTCATACCCGATAGATCTACACTATTCACTACCGTTCCACTAGCAAAAACCCCTTCCGGAATCATACCGTCATTCAATACACGTCCATCTTCAAGTTTACGCGGTAGACCTCCGTTTTCAGCATCGCGACCATACAATGTATGTTTTAATGTACCGGATGAAGTACCATAGTTGTAAGAGTTGGAATAAATATCACCTCCAAAACGAGCATCAATAACCATATTAAAGCTAATTCCTTTGTACGAAAGTGTTGAAACAATACCGCCAAGCAAATCCGGCTGCAAGCTACCAATCTTCTCACTAGTACCGGATCTTCTCCACGAACCGTCGGAATTCAAGATCTTTTGACCTTGCTCGTTACGCGCAAAAGCATAGCTCGAATAGATATCACCATAAGCACCACCAACGGTAGCCCACGCATCTGTATCGGCACCGCCGCCGCCAAGACGATAACGCTCTACATCCGGAGCAAGACTTATGATCTTATTTCTATTACGAGTAAGATTGAGCATCAATGTCCAATTCCAGTTTTTTGTTTCTACAGGCACGGCTGTTATCAACATTTCCACACCCGAGTTTTGAATATTACCCGCATTAATCCAGCGCGATCTGACACCTGTTTCAGAGGCCATACTCAATGCTAAAATCTGATTCTTTGTATTTGTCTTATACTAAGCAACATCAACGCCCAAGCGGTTTTCGAAAAACTTCACATCCGCTCCAATCTCTAGAGAGTGTTGCTTTTCAGGTTTCAAGTCATTATTTGGAAGTGAGTTTGAATCAAAACCATAATATGGATAATCCTTTCCATCAAACGGATTTACAAACGTTCCATTCAACGTATAATACCCCGTACTTGTTGTCAAATATGGATCACAGTCGTTACCCACAATTGCATACGAAGCTCTAAGTTTTGCAAAAGAAATTACCTCCGGCAATTGAGATCTAAATGTTTCGGTCGCAATCCAAGATGCACCTACCGACGGATAGAAGTAAGATGTATTACCCGAACCATCGTTATAGATAAGAGCCGACGACCAGTCGTTACGACCTGTGATATCTAAAAACACTTGGTTTTTGAAATCGAGGTTGGCAAAAGCATAAACCGAATTGATACGCTTACGTCCTGTATTGTGTCTTACCGAAGTTGTAGCCGGAGCCACAGAGTTCGTCATATCAAACTGCCCAGGTATACGCAATCCATTGGATGATGATGTATTGTGATATGCAGAACGAGTATCCCATTGTTCCGCTGCAATCGACCCATTCACGCCAACCATATCTGCAAAGCGATGATTGGCACTCAGCATCGCAGTTATTTTATATTGATCTTTACGAGACTCGTTTACAACATAGCGCGAACCATCGTAGTTACTTTTACCGGTAGCAAGTACTTTTTGTTCGTTTGTCTTGAAAATCTTATTAAAATCTCCATTCAGTCGAAGCGACAACCAATCGGTAAACTTAACATTCAAATTCAAAAAAGCACGTAGATTATCCTCTTTCTGAGAATACTTATTTTCCAGATATTCCCAGATGGTTTTTGAATATTCGAAAGGATCTCCACCATTCCATCCGTCACCTTTTGGGCTTCTATAATTGCCCAACCAATATCGCGTATCATATTCGCGAGGTACACTAAACATGAAGTCATAGATTGGAGACTTATCGCCACCTTGATAAGTAGGATTCTGAGTATTGGAGTTTATATAAGCAAAACCCGCATCTGCATTTACAAATTTGCTAATCTCACGCGAAGCATTCAAGTTGAAACTGTTACGATCAAAATCATTATTGAACGTTGTACCATTAGAGTTCAGATTGGAATATGAGAAACGGAATGCACCTTTTGCATCACCACCATGCAATGCCACATTCGTATTCATGTAGCGACCTGTTTGATACATCTGCTTGATATTATCCTCTTTAGCAGAGAAAGTCAGATCAAGACCATCCACTTTGTAAGGAAGTCCATCGAAACGAGGACCAAAGTTTCTATTTTTCGAAATATTACGGTTTTCTGTTCCGTCGGAATTTAAATCCCAAGCCGGTTGCACACCCATACCATACACATTCTGGATATCAGGAAAACCGTATACATGGTCCCACGTTTGGGTATGCGAGAAATCGATACCAAAGCCTTCGCCCTTTTTACCTTTTTTAGTTGTAATCAGGATTACACCATTGGCAGCACGTGAGCCGTAAAGTGCTGTGGCAGCAGCACCTTTCAACACCGACATCGACTCAAAATCGTCGGAGTTGAGGTTTTTCAAATCATTTCCGAAGTCTTGAACAGAAGAGGATGACTTTGTGGTTTCATTGTCAATAATCACACCATCGATCACGAAAATAGGCTGATTGTTAGATCCTAGTGAAGAGTTGCCACGAATCAAAATACGCTGCGAAGATTGTGGTCCTGAGTTACCCATATTGATCTGTACACCGGCAACTTTACCTTGCAAACCATTGATCGGATTCACCACATTTGCCTTTGCGATTTCATCACCCTTAATCTCAGTCATGGCATAACCTAGAGCCTTTTTATCACGACTCATTCCTAGTGCCGTAACAACAACCTCATCCAATGCCTCAGCATCTTCTTTCAGCTGTACGTTGATCGTATTTTTGCCGGCTACTTTTACTGTCTCAGTCTTGTAACCGATAAATGAAAATTGCAATTCAGAACCAGTGGCAACACTCAATTCGTATTTACCGTCAAGATCCGTTATGGTACCTTTATCAGTACCCTTCACAACAACATTTACACCAGGCAGTGGCTCTCCGAGTTCATCTTTTACAACACCAGTTACCTTCATCTGACCTTGTTGTGCTTCTGCATAAGCCAGAGGAAGATCTTCTGCATAAATGCTAGGTGACACAAATAGGCTTGCCATCGCAATACCTAGATAAATAAACTTTTTCCGTGAATGTGGAGAGGGTATAGAGCAAGCTCTCTCATTATAGGTTTTCATCATATCCATTTGATTAAAAGGGTTATATTCGATTGTCTTTCAAAGTATCTACAAGCACAATTCTATTGCCTACGCTCGTATTTGCTTTACAAATAAAAACATTTAACCCATCAAATCAAAACATATTTAAATAATTTTTTATTTAGTTTGCCAACATATCAATATACAGTACTAATTTTTGCAAATCGTTTATTTTCTCTAACGAGACCCTCTGAAAATATACACTACATTATTCGCAAACATGGTAAATTGTTTTCATGGAGAGTGCAAAAAGTATTGGTGAAGAGTTTGAATAGTCTTCACCAATATCAAATTCAGTATCCATGAAAACTTTTTGCCATATTCGTGAAAACTTTTTACGGGATCCATCCTCTTTTTTGACTCTTACATACACATACCGGTGCTGTTAAGTAAACCGGTATGTATATATTTATATATATAGGTTTTTTTACACATTTCCAAACTCAAAAAAAGACAGACAGCCAAAGCAGTTAACAGTTGATTAACTGATATTTAGCATATACAAAAAGTTCTACATTTAGGATATTTATGTACCTATAACGGGTACTTTTGTACCTGTGATGGGTACTTTTGTACCTGTGATGGGTACTTTTGTA
>CAMTPD010000079.1 GCA_947074265.1 uncultured Porphyromonadaceae bacterium | reverse complement strand
TATTGCATTACTTATTTCGGATTTGTACTCACACAGAAATATTATCCGGGCAGTTACGCACAGCTCGAAATCATTTGGTATTTCTACGGACTGAATGTGTTTATGATGACCATTGCTGCTTATATTGTATTGCAGAAGGTAAATATCACAAATGTGCGCTGGGCAAAAGCTTTTGCTTATGTAGCAAAACTTACGTTCGGAATCTATTTGTGTCACTTCTTGTTGGTGCAGATCGGATACGACTTTGTTTATAACAACATTCCGGTAGCTCCGGCTTTACAAATCCCGATTATTGCGGTATTGGCCTTCACTGCTTCGGCAATTGTGGTGCTATTGTTGTCAAAACTTCCAAAAAGCAAGTATATCATCGGTTAAATCCCTGCTAGCTGTCTCTATTTTGTGTAGCTTTGCAGTAAAATACAGAATATGGTAAACGTAGGACGATATAATACACTGAGAGTGGTAAAAGAGGTAGACTTTGGAGTTTACCTTGATGGGGGTGATGGTTTGGAGATTCTTCTTCCTACCCGCTATGTGCCCGAAAATTGCAACGTAGATGACGAGATAGAAGTATTTATCTATCATGATAACGAAGGACGCCTTATCGCGACCACGGCTCGTCCGTACGCACAAGTAGGCGAGTTTGACGTGATGGATGTGCGCAACACTTCGTCGTTAGGAGCATTTATCGACTGGGGAATTATGAAAGATATTCTAGTTCCTTTTGGCGAGCAAAATGGGAAAATGCGTGAAGGTGGGTCGTATTTGGTGCATGTATACCTAGATGAGAAAACCGGACGTGTAGTGGCTTCGGCTCGCATTGGTCGCTTTTTGAGTCAAGAGGCACCGGAATACCAATACAACGAAAAGGTAGATCTTCTTGTTGCTGAAGAGTGCGATATGGGATACAAAGTTATTATCAACAACAAGCACATGGGATTGCTTTATCGCAACGAAGTGTTTACGGTGTTGATGAAGGGAGACCGTCTGTTTGGCTACATTAAGGAAGTGCGTCCTGACGGTAAGATCGACGTGTCGATGCACAAGCTTGGCTATGGCAAAGTAGATACGGTTTCTGAACGTATTCTAGAATCACTTCGTGAAAACGATGGCTACTTGGAAGTAAACGACAAAACAGATGCCGGCAAAATCTATGCGGTATTCGGTTGTAGCAAGAAAGCTTTCAAGCAAGCATTAGGTTCATTATACAAACAACGTTTGATTCGTTTCGAAGACGACGGTATCGAGTTGGTTGATACAGAAGACGAAAATGCCGATTAATGGATCTGCAGCAGTCGTGAATAAGTATAAAGGAAACTGAAAATAGTTCACCGAAATGAAAATAAAGACAGTTTCTTACAATCTTTATTATCTTTGTCACAATGAATATAAAAAATAAGAGAATGAAGAAGTTACTATTATTCATGACGCTGATCGTAATGGCGGTTTCTGCTCAAGCTCAGCAACGAGGCGATATGTCTGTAGGTACAAGCGTAGGTTACGGTTTTGGAAACAAATCGATGTATTGGGGTATCGACTATAATTATAGTATTACCGATGCATTTCGTATTGCACCGTCGTTTACATACCAGTTTAAGCATCACGGACGCAGTGCTGCAATGATCGACGCAAACGCGCAATACTTGATTTCGCTTACAGAGATGGTTGGTTTTTATCCGCTTGCAGGTTTAAGCCTTTCATTCTGGGATCTTCCGCTCGATATCAATAAGACTCGCTTTGGGGTAAACCTAGGTCTTGGTGCCGAGATTTATGCATCAGATATTATTTCGGTGGGAGTAGAGGTTAAATACAACTGCATCAAATCGTTTGATCAAGTAATGGCCGGTGTGCGTTTGGCATATCGTTTTTGATCAAAGGCTTTATAAGGCAAAAACAAAGAAAGCTTCAAAATACAATAAGAGGCTTATCTAAAATATAGGAAGAGTGTTTCACATAACGTGGAGCACTCTTTTTTTGTTGAGGCGGATTCGTTAGGGATATAAAAAATCGTGGTATATTCACGAAATAAACCATGCAAGGTTTTTCTAAAAACCAAGTAAGCTTTTTGTGAAAAGTAAATGAGCTTTTTTCAGAAACCTTGCATGGTAGCGGTGCAAAGTATTCATGGTTTGCAGACGCACAATATTGTCTCTTATTTTGTACCTTTGTGCTTATGATGGCAAAATACGATTTAATTACAATAATAGGGCCAACGGCTTCGGGCAAAACTTCTTTTGCGGCAGCGTTGGCAGCCGATATGCACTCGGAGATACTAAGCGGCGATTCGCGTCAGGTATATCGAGGTATGGATATCGGGACAGGAAAAGATCTTGCCGATTATGTTGTGAATGGTGTGCAGGTGCCTTATCATCTGATTGATATATGCGATGCCGGCTACAAATACAATGTATTCGAGTATCAGCACGATTTCTTCAAAGCATACGAAGATATTAAGTCTCGCGGAATACTTCCTGTTTTGTGTGGAGGTACCGGATTGTATGTAGAGTCGGTACTGAAAGGATATAAATTGCTCGAAGTTCCGGAGAACAAACCGTTGCGTGAAGCTTTGCAAGATAAGACACTGACAGAGCTTGAAGAAATGCTTGCGAGCTACAAAACATTGCATAACAAAACCGATGTAGATACAGCCAAGCGAGCAATTCGCGCAATTGAGATTGAAGAATATTATAAAAACAATCCGGTTGTAGAGCGAGAGTTTGATCCGCTCAACAGTCTTACTATCGGTATTTCGATAGATCGAGATCTACGCCGTGCCAAGATATCGAAACGTCTTCGCGATCGCCTCGATGAAGGAATGGTAGATGAGGTGCGCGGTATTCTTGCTCAGGGGGTAGCTCCCGAAGATCTTATTTACTACGGATTGGAGTATAAGTATCTGACGCTTTATGTAACGGGACAATTGACTTTTGACGAAATGGTGTCGCAATTGGAGGTCTCTATACATCAGTTTGCTAAGCGACAAATGACTTGGTTTAGAGGTATGGAGCGTAGAGGTTTTACCATTCATTGGCTCGATGCGCAGATGCCGACCGATGAGAAAATAGATGCAGTGAAAGATCTGCTTATCAAATAAAGATAAATAAGAAACGATATGAATAAATTCCTAGAAAAACTAAAGCATACCGACAGTGGAAACTTCTTTCTGATGGCCGGCCCGTGTGTGATCGAAGGCGAAGAGATGGCAATGGATATTGCCGAAAAGATTGTTGCAATTTGCGATCGCCTTGAAATACCGTTTATTTTTAAGGGTTCGTACCGCAAGGCCAACCGCTCGCGTCTCGATTCGTTTACAGGTATCGGTGATGAGGAAGCGCTTGAGATCTTGAAGAAAGTAGGCGAGCGTTTTGACATTCCAACGGTAACGGACATACACGAGAATGAAGAAGCTGCACTTGCTGCTAAGTATGTAGATGTTTTACAAATTCCGGCTTTCCTTTGTCGCCAGACAGATTTGCTTGTTGCGGCAGCAAAAACCGGTAAAGTTGTAAACATCAAGAAAGGACAATTCTTATCTCCGGGTGCAATGCAATTTGCCGTACAAAAGGTTGCAGATGCCGGAAATGATAAAGTGATGATTACTGAGCGTGGTACTACGTTTGGTTATACGGATTTGATTGTAGATTACCGTGGTATTCCTGAGATGCAATCGTTTGGTTATCCGGTAGTGCTTGATGTAACGCACTCGTTGCAACAACCAAATCAAACGAGTGGTGTTACGGGTGGATTGCCTCGCTTGATCGAGACTGTAGCAAAGGCCGGAGTTGCTGTTGGTGTAGATGGTTTGTTTATCGAAACACATCAGAATCCGTCGGTCGCTAAGTCGGATGGTGCCAATATGCTTCCTCTAGATCAACTCGAAGCTTTGCTCGAAAAGTTAGTTGCTATACGTAAGGCAATACGATAATATGAAAAAAGCTCCGATCTTTTCTGTAAAGAAGATATCGGAGCTCTTTTTTTATATGAAGGATATGTTGTTATCCGTGTGTACTTATTTTACGAAGCTGATCTTCGTCAATGATTTTTATTTTGCGGCCATCGATCGTAATCAAATTTTCTGTAACAAAATTAGACAATGTTCGTATAGCGTTAGAGGTTGTCATGTTTGACAAGTTCGCAATGTCTTCTCTGGCCAAATAGATACTTAACGTTGCCCCGTCTTCTTCTACACCATAACTCTCTTTTAGGAAAAGGAGTGCTTCGGCTAGTCGGCCGCGGATGTGCTTTTGTGTCAAGTTTACCGTACGTTCGTCTGCAATGCCTAAGTCGACAGAGAGTTGCTTGATAAAGAATAGTGCCAAGGTAATGTTGTTTTTGAGGATCTCTTCCACAACAGTCATTGGTATCAGGCAAACGGTTGAGTTTTCAAATGCAGAAGCATTGGTTACATAGTTTTCTTGGGCAAATGCTGCGCGATAACCAAAATATTGTATAGGTTTGATCATGCGAATGATCTGATTGCGACCACCCACACCTTCCTTAAATATTTTTACTTTTCCGCTTAGAAGACACATCATAAAACGAGGTTCTTCTCCTTCGCTATAGATCAACTCGTTTTTCTTGAAGTGCTGAATAATTGAGTTGTTGCGTAGGATTTTTCTGTCGTCATCAGATAGTACTCTCCATACATCCGATAAACTGGCAGATAAGTCGGTTATTTTCTTTTGATATATTATCATATCTGTTATAAAACATAGCTCTAAAGCACAAATGTATATCTTTTTATTCTAAATCCATCTGATTAGATCTACAAAAATGCTATATAATCGATTCTTAATCACAATAAATACAAAGGGGACGGTCTTTTATGTTTCTTTTCTCATATGCTTGATATAAATAAGTATTCATTTTAAGACGGAAAGACAAACCTTTTGGCTTCTTTTTTTTTATACTTGTAGTAAGAAACCATTCTGGATGAAATATACGTGTAATTATCGAAATATAATATGTTTGTTCTGCTTTTTTATACTTGTCTTTGCCTCAATACCGTCTTCGGCATTAGCTAAGAAACGTGTTGTGTTTAAGAAAACAAACAGAGCAGACTCCATAATGAAGAATGTTATCAGATTCTCACAACACTACCCTTCGTTAATATCTTCTTATGATGCAGAGGTTTATATTAAAGGGAAATCTGAGATTCTGAAGAAGAATTTATTGTTTCATTATATTCCGGAGGTTTATACTTATGATAAGAAAAATAAGGTTTCGTTATTCGAGTTGAAAACAGACTTGAAGTATACCTCTCCTAATACATTTGTACATGACATAAAAGCTGTAAACGGATCTTCTGCGGTGAGACGCAACCAACGAGCCGACTTGCTACGATATGTGAACGTTAATGTCTATAATCCGGTGGCATATGATGATGAGGTTATTATGCCGCTTTGTAAAGATGCCTTTAAGTTCTACCGATTTACTTGTATGAGTGAGTTTGAGAAGGATGGGTATACGATTTATCAGATCCGTTTTGATCCTAAGATTTGGAGTCAGAATCTGATCCGTGGTAATTTATATGTTGTGTCGGGACTGTGGACGCTTTCTCGTATCGAAACATATGGACGAAGAGAGTTTGCTATATTCAACTTAAATATCGACTTTGGGATGGATAGCAATACATTTTTGCTTCCTCAAAAATCAAAGTTGAATCTTCGCTATGTGATGCTGGGTAATATTGTGGAAACCAATTATTTGATTAGCTATAATTATAAGGATGTAACACGTGTTGAGGTAGATGAGGCTCCCGAAGCTAAAGGCGATCGTTATAATTTATCCGATAAGTTTACGATTTTGACAGATTCTGTCCCCATTATCGAGGATTCAGTTTATTGGAACAATATTAGACCTGAGCCGCTTGATAACGAAGAGGTTGAGATTTTGCAACGAGAAAAGGTAAGAAAGGAGGAGGTGTTATCCGATACATCGGCAACTAATTCCAAAATACGAGATTATCTCAAAGTGACTGACAAAATAATAAGTACCTCGAATTTCGATTATCAAAGTACGTCTTTGAAGTATTCCGGAATACTGAATCCTGCTTATATGGGATATTCGAAAGTAAATGGGATTTCAATAAGACAGTTTATTCGGGTTACAAAGCATTTTAAAAATGATCAAGCGTTTGTTTTTAGGCCCGATATTGGTTATGTGTTTGGTCGAAAAGAGTTGTTTTTTCGGGTTATTGGTGATTGGATGTATAAACCGGAACGATTTGGTCGACTTACTATAAATATAGGTAATGGTAACCGTATTCATAGTACAAAGATTGTGGATCAAGTGCGAGAAATTCTCAATGATACACAAGAGCAACTGCCCGATTTAGGTCGGTTTAATTATACGGATTATTATGCAGACTTGAAGAATACGTATGAACTGTTTAACGGATTCGAATTGCGTACGGGTATTATATACCACAAGCGTTTGCCTATCAATAGAGTGATTGATTCATTGCAGGTTTATAATGCCGATCCGGATGCACCAATTGAGTATAAAACAATACGACTTCATAACTATACTGAATTTTCGCCTGTTTTAGGGTTTTCATGGACACCGAAGCAGTATTATAGAATGATGGGGCATCGCAAAGAATATATACGCTCGAAATATCCAACATTGTCGGTTGAGTATGCATTAGGAATCCCCAAAATCTTAGGAGCAGATGGAGACTATAGCCGAGTGGATTTTGATTTGCACCAAACAATCGGAGTGGATCGTTGGCGCTATCGTAGTTATAGTGTTGGG
>CAMTPD010000078.1 GCA_947074265.1 uncultured Porphyromonadaceae bacterium | reverse complement strand
GACTCTTTTCCTTTTGTTGCCATAAGCAACTTACAACTCGAAAGAGAGAATGCTGCTTTTAATCCTTCAAACCTATCAGTGTTGAGTGATTCCCAGATTTTAGTACTGGAAAAGAGTACAACCGATTCGGAGTGATTGATGATATGTTGCACATCATGCGGATTAAAGTCTTGAAGAATCGGGACAATTACTGCACCATATGTCATTGTAGCCATATAGATAATGCACCAGTTGATATTGTCTTTTCCGATGAGCGCGATTTTGTCACCCTTTTTTACGTTTAGATGTTCAAATAGCAAGTGGTGTTTTGCAATCTCTTGTGCCACACCTTGATAAGTAAGGGTAGTACCCTTGCTGCAATCGCTAAGAGCAGGCAAATCCCAGTTGGTTTTGAAACTATCTTCGTAAATCTTTATGAAATTCTCTTGTATCATAGCACACTCATGTGAAATTTGTGCAAAAATAGCTACTGGACGTCAGATAAACAAGGAAAGGAACTATTTTGTCTATTGGATTTACTAACTTTGTATAGTAAATTAGCTTTTCAGATGATTGATCAAAGTGTGTTTGAAAATAAGATTGCAGCCTATTACACATTAGGTTGCAAGTTAAATTTTGCGGAGACCTCCACTATTGGAAAGCTCCTTGATGAGAATGGAATTCGTCGTGCTCGAAGCGGAGAGAAAGCAGATATTTGTGTTATCAATACTTGCTCCGTGACCGAACTAGCGGATAAAAAGTGCCGACAAGCAATTCGACGTTATGGCAAAATGCACCCGGGTGCATTGATGGTAGTAACGGGTTGCTATGCTCAATTAAAGCCAGAAGATGTTGCTGATATTGAAGGTGTAGACCTTGTATTAGGAGCAGGACAAAAGCTTGATATCTTACAATATATAGCAGATTTCAAAAAACAAGAACGTCGAGGAGTAATTGTGACAAGCAAGGCTTCGGACGTACGTAAATTTGCACCTTCTTGTTCGAAAGGCGATCGTACTCGTTATTTTCTTAAAGTACAAGATGGTTGTGACTATTATTGTACTTATTGTACAATTCCTTTTGCACGAGGTAGAAGTCGTAACGGAACTGTAGCAGAACTGGTAGAACAAGCACGTCAGGTAGCCCTAGACGGCGGCAAAGAGATTGTGCTTACCGGTGTTAATATAGGAGACTTTGGTAAAACAACAGGTGATACGTTTCTTGATTTGGTAAAGGCTTTGGATGAGGTAGAAGGTATCGAGAGATATCGTATCTCTTCGATTGAGCCAAATTTGCTTACAGACGAGATTATCGACTTTGTCTCTACATCAAAACGCTTTGCTCCTCACTTTCACATACCCTTACAATCGGGTAGTGATGAAGTACTGCAATTGATGAAGCGCAGATATGATACTGCTTTGTTTGCATCAAAAGTAGCAAAAGTAAAAGAGGTAATGCCTCATGCTTTTATCGGTGTTGATGTGATTGTGGGTGTACGTGGTGAAGTGGATCAATATTTTGACGATGCACGTCGTTTTATTGAATCACTAGATATTTCTCAGCTTCATGTCTTCACTTATTCGGAACGTCCGGGCACGATGGCTTTGAAGATTGACTATGCTGTAGACCCTAAAACAAAACACGATAGAAGTAAAGCTATTCTAGATATTTCGGATAAGAAATTGAAAGACTTCTATGTGTCTCAGTTGGGTACAGAGCGTTTAGCTCTTATCGAGCATACAAAAAAAGATGGACTTATGCATGGATTTACCGAAAACTATGTAAAAGTAGAACTTCCTTATGATGCAGCTTTGGTAAACAAAACATGCAAAGTGAGATTACTCGAGCTGAACGAAGATGGTTCGGCTGTGAAAGTGGAATTACTCTAAATTCTATTTACAATGAATAAACTGGCATATTGGTCAATTTATATAATGGTGAAGGCAATCGCAGTATTGCCTTTTTCCATTTTGTATCTATTGTCTGATCTTCTTTATGTATTGGTATATAAAGTAATCGGATATAGAAAAAAAGTGGTTGCTGCTAACTTAAGAAACTCTTTTCCTGAAAAGACAAGCGACGAGTTAAAAGAGATTGAACGAAAGTTTTATCATCATTTTTGTGATTATCTTGTCGAAAGTTTCAAGCTATTTCATATCTCTGACGAAGAGATAATGAAACGAGCAAAAGTAAATAATAAGGAACTATTATTCGACTTGGTAGAGAAAAATCCGGGACCCGTACTGATGTATATTGGTCATTATGGAAACTGGGAATGGTTTACGGCTAGCTCTTTATTTTTCGAAGACAAACTTTCTTCATATCAGATTTATAGAAAAATAAAATCGAAACCCGTAGATCAGCTTTTTATGAATTTGAGAGAGCGTTTTGGTGCTTTAGGTATTGAAAAAAACGATACACTGCGTGCAATGATACGTTTAAAGAAAGAAAAGATAAGATCTCAAGTTGCTTTCTTGACCGATCAAACACCTTCTAAAGTGAATATACACTATTGGACTACATTCTTAAATCAAGATTCGGCGGTGCTTACAGGTGCCGAGAAAATTGCCGAAAAGTTAGACCTTGCAATTGTGTATGCTGATGTAAGAAAGGTAAAGAGGGGGTATTATGAGGCAGATCTTCAATTGATAACGGCCAATGCCAAAGGAGTGCCCGAATTCTCTATCACTGAAGAATATATACGAAGAATGGAGAAGACAATTCTTCGTGATCCGGCCTATTGGCTTTGGTCTCACAAGCGATGGAAGCATAAAAGAGAATCCTAATACCTTATGAAAAAAAAAGTATCTGTTGTAATATTAAACTGGAATGGTCGCAAGTGGCTTGAACAGTTCTTGCCTTCAGTCGTTCAAAACTCTCCAGAGGACGTTGCGCAAATCGTAGTGGCCGACAATGGTTCTACGGATGATTCTATTGAGTTTCTCAATACACATTATCAACAGGTGTTGTTAATAAAACTCGATAAGAATTATGGTTTTGCAGGAGGATACAATCGAGCAATAGCTCAGATTGAAACGCCTTATACTGTTTTGCTAAATTCTGATGTGGAAGTAACATCAGGATGGCTTGAGGCACCGCTTCAAGCACTTGAAGCAGACGAAAATATTGCAGCAGTACAACCTAAATTGTTAGCTTATAACAACAAACATTTGTTCGAATATGCAGGTGCTTCGGGAGGTTTTCTCGATAAATACGGTTTTCCGTTTTGCAGAGGGCGTGTGTTAGAAACGATAGAACCCGATTCTGGTCAGTATAATACGAATTGTCAAGTATTGTGGGCATCCGGAGCAGCATTGTTTATTAGAACTTTTCTTTATCAAAGCAGCGGAGGGTTAGATGAATTCTTTTTTGCACATCAAGAAGAAATAGACCTGTGCTGGAGACTTCGAAATCAAGGTTATCAAATTATATGTACACCAGCCTCTGTAGTATATCATGTAGGAGGTGGTACCTTGCAGATGGAGCATCCTCGCAAAACTTATCTCAACATGCGAAACAACTTGTTGATGATTTATAAAAATCTAGATCGGGGAGCGTTGTGCAAGGTGATGTTTGTCAGATTTATATTTGACTATTTGATTGCTTTGCGATTCGTGCTCAAAGGTTACTGGCCAAATGCTAAGGCTGTATTTAAGGCAAGGCGTGACTTTTATAAAGCAAGAAAGCAATATAAAGATTTTGCATTCACCCATCAAGCAAATACGCTAAATACGAAAAATGTCATATTGGATAAAAGTATTGTAATTGAATCAATGTTGAGAGGTAAAACTACTTTTAGTCAACTGATCAAAGCAATATCAATTAAGTATGGTAAATGATAAATAAGGCTGTCTCATATTTTATGAGACAGCCCTTTTTTTTATTCAAAACGGAGTAGGTCCAATATTGAATGAATTTGTTTGAACTTCGGATTGCCAACCGGAATATCAGCCATTTCATGTATCCATACAGATTCATGAGGGATATAAACGGCTTTGGCACCACAAGAAAGAACCGGTAAAATGTCTGATTTAATCGAATTACCAACCATCATAAACTGATTGGGGCGGATATCAAGATGTTTGATAACTCGAGAATATTCAGTTTCAGTTTTATGACTTACAATTTCTACGTGATGAAAAAAAGGTTTCAATCCAGATCTTTGTAATTTCATTTCTTGGTCGAGCAAGTCACCCTTTGTGACAACTATCAGTTTATAGTTGCTTGATAGTCGTTCCAATACACCTCTTACAAAAGGAAGTAGCACTACCGGTTTCTCTAGTTGCTCTCTTCCTATCTCTAAGATCTTGTTAATAACGTCGGCTTTTACTTTGTTTTTGCTTACTTGCAAAGCTGTTTCAATCATTGAAAGAGTAAACGATTTTATGCCATACCCAAATATCGGTATGTTGATCGTCTCTATATTATAGAGCTTCTTTTCAATTTCTTTTGCCGGAGCATAGTCTTCTAGAAGTTCAAAAAACTTCTGTTCCGATTCTCGGAAATAAATTTCATTTTCCCATAGTGTGTCATCTGCGTCAAATCCAATTACTTTAATTCGTTTCATATTTATTTATTGTGTCGAAATATTGAAAATACTTTGTAGAATAGGACGTAGTCCGCTAAAGAAGAATTCAACGGCAATAACCATTACAATAAGTCCCATTAAACGCATCAACACATTATTACCGGTTTCCCCCAGGAACTTAATGATCGTTGATGAGCTTCTCAAAATAAAATAGCAAAACAACAAAACCAATGAAATACATACAATCAATGTGACTTTGAGCCAGATTGTTGTAGCAGCTTCCATAAGAACGATTGAGTTTGTTATTGCACCCGGACCACATATCAGTGGAATTGCTAATGGGGTTACTGAGATGTCATTCGAATAACTTTTGATTTCGGATTCGCTTACTTTTACTTTGGTAATACGAGCCTGTAGCATATCCATCCCGATGGTAAAGAAGATGATACCTCCTGCTACACGAAAGCTATCGACAGAGATCCCAAAGAATTTAAATAATAATTGGCCCGAGAAAGCGAATACTAAGAGTGTTACAAAGGCAACGATACAAGCTTTCTTTGCTATACGTTGGCGATCTGTATCGTTGAGTTCCATGGTCATTGTCATGAATATAGGCATGGTTCCCAACGGATTGGTTAGTGTGAAAAATGATGTAAGGCACAGTAGTGCAAAAGATAGAATTTCATTCATACGTATCATTAATTAATGTGTTTGTAATTGATCGCTTTGCAAAATAAAGCTCTGCTTACTAAAACACAAGAAGTAGAACAATTTATTGTTCTTTTGTAAAATATTTTCTTGTAAACGGTGATTTGTACTCTTTAGAGTGGTGGCTGTGGTTTAAAAAAAAGGACTAAATGTTCAGTGTTTGAGTATTTAGTCCTTCTTCCTTTATGCAATAAATAGCTTTTGATCAAGTTTGATATTATTCTTCCCAAACAAGATATGCCGAAACTAACCAGTGGTTTAGTTTGTCTCCGTCTATCTCTTGTGCTTCAGGGATGCTAAACTTAATAACGTGATTACCCGCAGTGATGTCCGCAAGTTCTACTTCTTCCGGAACTACGTCAGAACCAGGGCACCAGTTGGAACGAGAAAGGTCTGAAGAGGCGATTGCTTCTTCGATTTTCTTTTCTGCATAACCTCCTTTTTTGCTGTCGATATACGAGGCTGTGCGTTCACGCAACCATACACCCGAAGTTGGGTTGAAACGACGAAACGATGCACAGTCTTTTCTCCATGGAGTAAACTTTAGAACTTCGTTGCCATCGATTGATACGATGTTTTCTTTCTCAACAAATTCGTCTCCGCCAGAGTGACCGCCATGACCTGTAACAATGTATTTTAGCTTTACGTTCTTTGCGTTTGCAGGAATCGTAAACGGAACTTCGATGTCTTTGTTGGCAAAAATACCAGGGTATTGTTGGCCTACATAATATACTGTATTAATAAGAGGCTCTACATGTGTATCTTTCATTGCATACGTTGGAGCCGGGTTTTCTTCAAAATCTAAAGTAAGACCCGCAACATATCCGTCAGGATGCCATGTGTCGATAAATACACCTACCCAAGCAGAATCTTCAAGACATGAGTAAAGGTCTGTAATATCTTGTGTCCATTCTACATTCTCTGCCCATCCGTCTACATATACAGGCATACGTTTAGGGTAGCTCGCTGTATCACGGCTATAGTGTCCTACACCAAAAGGAGTCATAAAGCGCATCAATTCTACTGTTGGCAGGTAATCTTGCCCCGGAACGATACCAGAAAGATTTTCTAGTTTAGTAGAGTCTATTGCAGGATATTGAGCAATTCCTTGAGCGATTTTCATCAAGTTGATTGCAGATTGATTTGGTATGATGAATGCAGATCCGGATTTGTCCCAACGGTCGCCGTTTGATGCTACCGTTACGGTTGCTTTTACTTTAACGTCGCGTTGATAATCTGGTATAAGTATTTTTTTCATGATGATACGTCCGTTTACCAAACGTACAATATCTGTTGTATCTGAAGTGTTAAATCCTTGTGGATACTTTTCAGGATTAAAAGAAACAACGTCGTTGTTGAATACTTCCATAGAAACGTTACCCATCGAAGGTAACTCTTTAGGTGTGCATGAAGTGCTTACAATTGCCAACACACAAGCAATTGCAGAAAAAATCTTTTTCATTGATAGGATGCTTTTTGTATATTTAGTGTAATTCATTGCAGCTTATTGTAAAATAATTGCAAATGTAATCAAATAAAATCAAAATA
>CAMTPD010000077.1 GCA_947074265.1 uncultured Porphyromonadaceae bacterium | reverse complement strand
CCAATTACAAAACTACCAAACAAATCCCACACCGAGCACCCTCCTCCTACCCGTTACGCTGAACTCTGTTTTTTCTTACAAAATAAGGGGATTTAACACGTCTCAACCACCATTGTAAATCAACACATTACCTTCAAAACTGCTTACAGACATCAAAATTCCTTATTGAAACCTTTTTTAGCCTCAAAAGGCAAAAACAACCTATCACGCTAACTACCTGCAACTTACCGCAAAACAGACATCAAAATAATTAAGACAAAACACTTACAATCAACAAACTAAAATATTTAATTAACCTCAAAACCCACGTAAACAAAACCAACAACTCAACTGTTTTATCACGTATTTAAGAAAGATTGAAAACAGATTTCATTAATTCAGTACATATATATACATTTGTCGCATCTATTCATAAATACGACAACACATCTATTATAATATATGAGATCTAAACTAACTACTCTTATCCTGCTTCTAATGATTTCATTCAAGGCGTTGCCTCTCGACAACTCCGCACAAATCAGCTTGATAACAACCTCACCGTGGCAAGAAGAGCTCTACGCTCAGTTTGGCCACACCGCTATACGTGTGCAAGATCCAACTAAAAACATAGATGTCGTTTTCAACTACGGACTTTTCTCGTTCAATCAACCTTTCTTTGCCTACCGCTTTGCCAAAGGAGAAACCGACTACCAAATAGGTGCGGCAAACTTTCCCGACTTTATGATTGAATACCAAATGAAAGGGGTGGCCGTAACCGAACAAATCATCAACCTCGATTCAATTGAAAAAAACAAAATATGGGATGCATTATTGATCAACATGCAACCGGAGAATCGAGTATATCGTTACAACTTCTTTTTCGACAATTGCGCCACTAAGCCGCGAGACATTATAACCAAAAACATCAACGGAAAGATTATCTATCCCCAACCGTCACATTTGTATACATTCAGACAGTTGACCAATCAATGCACCAAACCAGATACATGGGGCACATTTGGAACAGATCTTGCTCTTGGTGCAAGTTCAGACAGAGAAGCCTCAGCCATGGAAGAGATGTTTCTACCGGCAAAATTAGAAGCAGCTTTTGCAGGAGCAATCATTCAAAAAGACTCGATACAAATCCCCTTGGTAAAAGAAACAGTAATGCTAACAGAAGCGGTTCCGTACGAAGAGGAAGTCTCTGCTCTAACTATTTTTTCACCCAATACAGCATGCACCTTGATTTTTATCTTGTGTTTGTTAATATCATTTACTCAGTTAAAATTCAAGAAACAAATACCAGCCCGTATTTTCGATACAATCCTCTTTACAATTGCAGGGATAAGTGGCTGCATATTAGTGTTTCTAACCTTTATATCAGAACATCCATGCATGTCTCCCAACTGGAATCTATGCTGGCTTCAACCTTTACATTTATTGATAATACCATTAATCTGGGTAAAAAGAGCTGAAAAAGGTGTGATTTTCTATCATTTTATTAACTTTGCCGCGCTAAGTATCTTTTTGCTTTGCATGAAATGGATACCACAGCATTTTAATATAG
This sequence comes from uncultured Porphyromonadaceae bacterium, assembly GCA_947074265.1. Lineage (GTDB taxonomy): Bacteria > Bacteroidota > Bacteroidia > Bacteroidales > CAMTPD01 > UBA12018. The sequence goes on along the minus strand of CAMTPD010000077.1, from coordinate 5,219 downwards.
CCTTTATCCCACTTATCCTTACACTTTGGAGCAGATCGGGAAGCAATATTATATACTATCTAAGAAACAAACGAAAATGAAACGAATACTAACCTCGCTTATAGCCGTACTGGCCATAACAAATTTGGAAGCTCAGCAAAAAGCTCCCAAACTTGTTGTCTGCATCACTGTAGATCAATTGCGAGGAGACTACATTCAATACTTCCAAAGTTATTTCGGACAAAGAGGCTTTAAACGCTTGTTTAACGAGGGTTTGGTTTACGATAACGTTTTGTTTGAATTCTCAAACCTAAACGAGGGTAGCACAATGGCAACATTGTTTACCGGTTCCAATCCTAACTACAATGGAATTACCACAGCTCAGTGGTACGACATTGAGAAAAAGAAAGACGTTTCAGCTCTAAACGATCCGGAATACCTAGGAAACTTCACATCAGAAAACCTTTCCCCAAAGAATCTACTTTCATCAACAATTGGAGATGAGCTTAAAGTTGCATCCCGAGGCAATAGCGATGTATATGCAATTGCACCGAATGCCATCAGTGCCATTATTTCGGCCGGTCATGCTGCAAACGGCGCCTTCTGGATTGATGATTACAAAGGGAAATGGGCAACAACAACATATTATAAAAACGTACCTTGGTACGTAGAGAAATACAACAATAGCAACGAATCGCTTGCTACACGTGCCGAAACCATGACTTGGACACCGGCACTTCCGCTCGAGCAATACAATGCCTTTTGTTACAGCGCAACAGAAACGCCTTTCAAGTATAGCTTCAATTCAAAAATTGCCAATCGCTTTTTGAATTACAAAACGTCTGCTCTTGTCAACGATGAAGTCACAACTTTGGCCAAGCGTTTTCTCGAATTCGGCGGACTAGGCAAACGAACTTGTCCCGATTACCTTGCCGTAACCTATTATGCAGGTAACTATCGCAAGGCATTAGATAAAGACTATTCGATTGAAATACAAGATACCTATCGCAAACTCGATCAAAACATTGAGTCGCTACTCGATGCAATCGACAAAAGCGTAGGTCTTGCCAATACATTGGTCGTATTTACCGGCAACGGTTATTATCATACCGAAGAAGACCCGACACAAAGCATTGCCAACGGAGCGGGCGAATTCCACCCAAAACGCTGCAAAGCATTGCTAAACATGTACCTTATGGCTACATATGGCCAAGGTGATTGGGTAAAAGAATTCAACGACAATCAGATCTTCCTGAATCGTAAACTTGCAGAAGACAAAAAACTAAACCTTGCCGATCTACAACGTAAGGCCGCAGACTTTGTGCAGCAGTTTACCGGAATCCAACAAGTTGTAACAAGCTACGAACTTCAAAACGGCGACTGGAATCAGATGAGTGCCAACATGCTTAACGGCACACACCATCTGAAACGTGGCGACCTGCTTGTAGAGTTGCAACCGGGATGGCGCATCAACTACGAAGAATTTAACAAAGCCAATAATATTGTTAAGAACTATGCCGTACCAACACCTTTGGTACTTCTTGGTTCGGGCATCAAAGCAGAACAAACCCGCCGAGAAATTAAGGCAACAGAAGTAGCACCTACGGTTACACATATACTTCGTATTCGCGCCCCAAACGCTTGCAAAAAACTACCGCTTCGAGAAGTTTCTAATTACAGGTAACAAACACGATGACTCGACGCATTAATAATTTAAAAAAAATAGCACTAGCTTATTTGTTACCTGATTCATTTCATTACGCAAAAAATAAAACAACATACAATGGGATTTACCGAATTCATGATGAAGCTGTTTGGCAACAAGTCACAGCGCGACCTAAAAGAAATTGAACCGTATCTAGAAAAGATTAAAGCAATCTATCCATCGTTAGAGTCACTTTCTCACGACCAAATCCGTCAACGCATCGATGAAATCAAACAAGAAATTCAAGACTACGTAACAGACGAGCGAGCAAAAATCGCATCACTTCGTGAAGGCATCGAAGAACTTGAACTACACGAGCGTGAAGAACGTTGGGCAGAGATCGACAAGATCGAAAAAGAAATCACCGACAAGATGGAGGTTGTACTTGACAATGTACTACCAGAAGTATTTGCCATCGTAAAAGATACAGCACGTCGTCTTTCTCAAAACCCTGAGATTCGTGTAAAAGCAACAGACTTTGACCGCGAACTTGCAACACGTTACGATTTCGTAACCATCGACGGCGACGACGCTATTTTCAAAAACACATGGACAGCCGGTGGTAACCAAGTAACTTGGGACATGGTACACTACGATGTACAGCTTATCGGTGGTACCGTACTACACAAAGGTAAAATTGCAGAAATGGCAACCGGTGAAGGTAAAACTCTTGTGGCTACCCTACCGGTATTCTTGAACGCACTTACTCGCAACGGTGTACACGTTGTAACCGTAAATGATTACCTATCAAAACGTGACTCGGAATGGATGGGTCCTCTTTACATGTTCCACGGTTTATCTGTAGACTGTATCGACAAACACCAACCAAACTCAGACGCACGTCGCAAAGCATACAACGCCGACATTACATTCGGTACAAACAACGAATTCGGTTTCGACTACTTGCGCGACAACATGGCAACAAGTCCGGCCGATCTTGTACAACGCAAACACAACTATACCATTGTCGATGAGGTCGACTCTGTATTGATCGACGACGCACGTACACCACTTATCATCTCTGGTCCGGTTCCAAAAGGCGACGATCAAATGTATGAAATGTTCTGCCCTAACGTAGAAGTTGTGGTAAACGCACAAAAAGCACTTTGCCAAAAACTACTTACCGAAGCAAAAGCAAAACTAAACTCTTCAGATTCGAAAGAGAAAGAAGAAGGTGCTTTGTTATTGTTCCGTACGTTCAAAGGTAATCCAAAGAACAAACCATTGATCAAGTTCTTGAGCGAACCAGGTATCAAAGCAACCATGTTGAAGACAGAGTCTACTTACATGGCTGAAAACATGCGCAACATGCACCTTGTTACCGATGATCTTTTCTACGTAATCGACGAGAAAAACAACAGTATCGAGCTAACAGATAAAGGTATCGACTTGCTTACAGGTAAGTCTGACGACGCTCACTTCTTCGTACTTCCTGATATCGCAGGTCAACTTTCAGAACTAGAAAACGAAGGTTTGACAGACGAAGAAAAGGCAGCGAAAAAAGATGCACTACTTGCAAACTACGCTGTTAAGTCAGAACGCGTACACACTGTAAACCAATTGTTGAAAGCGTATACTCTATTCGAAAAAGACGATGAGTATGTAGTAATGAACAACAAGGTAATGATCGTTGACGAGCAAACCGGTCGTATCATGGACGGTCGTCGTTATTCAGACGGTCTTCACCAAGCGATCGAAGCAAAAGAACGCGTTACGGTAGAAGCAGCAACACAAACATTTGCAACAGTAACACTTCAGAACTATTTCCGTATGTACCACAAACTTTCGGGTATGACAGGTACAGCAGAAACAGAAGCCGGAGAGTTCTGGGACATCTATAAACTAGACGTAGTGGTAATCCCAACCAACCGTCCTATCCAACGTAAAGACCTTAACGACCGTATTTACAAAACAAAACGTGAAAAGTACGCAGCCGTTATCGAAGAGGTAGATCGTTTGGTAGCAGCAGGCCGTCCGGTACTTGTAGGTACTACTTCGGTAGAAATCTCTGAGCTTATCGGTCGTATGCTTACACTACGCAAAATTCCACACAACGTATTGAATGCGAAACTTCACCAACGTGAAGCAGAAGTCGTAGCATTGGCAGGTAAGCCGGGCGCGGTAACCATCGCAACCAATATGGCAGGTCGTGGTACCGACATCAAGCTTCCGAAAGAAGTAAAAGACGCAGGTGGTCTTGCCATCATCGGTACAGAGCGTCACGAATCGCGTCGTGTAGACCGCCAGTTGCGTGGTCGTGCAGGACGTCAGGGAGACCCGGGTTCTTCTGTATTCTACATCTCGCTTGAAGACGACTTGATGCGTTTGTTCGCATCGGATAAGATTGCGGCATTGATGGACAAACTAGGCTTTGAAGAAGGCGAAGTATTGGAACACAACATGCTTAGCAAATCGGTAGAAAGAGCACAGAAGAAAGTAGAAGAAAACAACTTCGGTATCCGTAAACGTTTGTTGGAGTACGATGATATCATGAACTCTCAACGTGAAGTAGTTTATACACGTCGCCGCCACGCCCTAATGGGAGAACGTATCGGACTAGACGTACTTAATATGATGTACGACACAGCAAAAGCTGTTGTAGAAACACATCACGACATGCAAGATTATGAAGGATTCAAGATGGACGTATACAAGGTATTCGCAGAAGAATGTCCTGTTACGAAAGAAGAATTCCTTTCTATGAAAGCAAACGCACTTACCGACAAACTATTCGAAGTTACAAACGAAACATACAAACGCCGTATGAAACGTATGACTGAGGTAGCGAATCCGGTAATCCAACAAGTATTCGAACACCAAGGAGCGATGTACGAAAACATCCTTGTACCGGTAACAGACGGCAAGCGTATGTACAACGTATCATGTAACTTGAAAGCAGCATACGAAACGAAATCAAAAGAGATCGTTAAGTCATTCCAGAAGTCTGTAGTTCTACACACGATCGACGAATCATGGAAAGAACACCTTCGTGAAATGGACGAATTGCGTCATTCGGTACAAAATGCAAGCTACGAAAACAAAGATCCATTGTTGATCTACAAACTTGAATCATTTAGCTTGTTCAAGAACATGGTAGAAACAATGAACCGCAAAGCTGTTGCAATTCTTACAAGAGGTCAAATTCCGGTACGTGAAGAACAACCTGCTCAAGACGCACAACAAGCAGAAGAAGTAGCAAGCGAACCGCAACAAGCAATTCCAGTTACCGAAGCTGTAGAAGAGCATCAAGATTACAGCAAATACCGTACTCAAAAGGATGAACTTAACGCACAAGGCGAAGCTCAACCACAAAAACAAGAGCCGGTAAAAGCTGAAAAACATGCAGGACGCAACGACCTTTGCCCATGTGGTAGCGGCAAGAAATACAAAAACTGCCACGGACAAGGTTTGTAAACCTTTCTTCGAGAAGTAAAAACAAACATCTTCATACCAAAGCGGGTCTTCCAATCGGAAGATCCGCTTTTTTTATATACCCGAAACAAACAACTTACAAAAAGCAACTGTTCTTACTATA